>JALYSC010000169.1 GCA_030855005.1 Bacteroidota bacterium
GTTATATAGATGTCAGTCATACTTACAGATATCAGCCAGAATGTCAATCGTCTGATGCGGTGTTGATGAATTACTTTGTTGTTCCTGCACTTTCAGAATCGTATTACAAACGATATAATCCTTCCTATGAAAGTCTGCCTCCTATGCACCCTGATTGTTTTGATAACCAATCCGGCAAGCAAGACATTGCGATGATCTATCCTCGAAACGGATCAAGAATTTATATTCCCTATGAATGGGATCATAAAAAATCAAGGGCGGTATTTTCTGCAGTGCATCGCTCGGACACGGCCAATGTCTATTGGCACCTTGATAAAAAATACCTGGGCAAGACTACAGAATTTCACCAGATTGAAATTGATCCAACACCAGGGAAGCATCAATTGGTTTTGCAGGATGAATTTGGATCTTCTGTCTCGACGAGTTTTGAAGTTTTATCGAAATAATTATTTCAAAAAAAAGGTGCCGACCTTGCGGACCGACACCTACTTTCATACTAATACTCGTCTGAAAAAATCTTAGTTATATTTTCCGCGGATAAACCAGGTATTGTCGTTGAAGATAAAACCTACTTTAGCCCGAACGAAATTTTCATTCAGATTAGGACCTCCACTTCTTGTTCCATAATCAAGTCCTACCTGGAACCAAGCGATATTTCTTTGCAGTATTAATGGTAGGTTTGCCCCGACACTGAAAGTAGATTGCTTAACTTGTTCTCCTTCAATCACACGAGGATCTGTACCAAGAGAAAATCCTGCCCGGTACTCAACACGACGAAAATAGGATGTGATTGAATTTGCATCTGGTATCCAGGCTGCACCTATTCCAAATCTCCATGTATCCTTCATAATGGATGGTCGGGCTGTGTTTGAGTAATCACTCCATTTAGCACCACTATAATCGACACCAAATCTAAAGTCACCTGCATGGCGATACATCGCGCCTAATCCCCAACCACCCGGTAGAATAGCTTCTCCTTCCTGATCCAAATCGATGAATGCTGTATCACGATCCTGGTAAGCAGAACTTTCTGCGTAATTGAAAATATCAGACTTTGTGTCAAGTGTAGCCTGCGCCCCCAGATACGCTCCCACTGAAAGGAGTCGTGAAGGGCTATCATCTTTTTCTCTTGCTTCCTTGAGATCCAGTGGATGTTCATACATTAATCCAAACCGATAGGATAAACCTTTATAAGCGGTCGTAGAGGTGAAAACATTAGTGTATGCATTTTCAAGATCCAGGAAAAAAGTTTCTTCATCAAAGGACTGCTTTCCGTAGGTGTAACCGAGATTAATTCCAGCAGCAAAATTCTTGTATTTAAATCCGTTGCTCCAGTTTATCTTATACAGGCCACCCACTCCTTTAAAAGTTCTAAGGACATCTCCAATTGAATCCACTGCATTTTCGATCCGGACATAATATCCTACCTGGCTATACGGTTGTAACGAAATCCCGGTGCCCCAGCTAAAATCTGATTCTCTGCGCTCAAGAGCTTCATTGAGAGGATTAATAATGGGGAAGCTCAGGCTGAGATGTTCGAGGTTACCCGTCCAGACATTTTGTTTGTCATCAAATCGTTTGTAAGTCGATTTCTTAGCAAACATTCCTATCTGAAAACTGGTGTATTGGAGAAAACCCAGGGAGGCAGGATTTTCGAAATTGGATTCAAAGAAATCGTGGTAGACTGCATTGAGGCCGCCCATGGAGTGGCTACTGGGGGAGGTGGACTCGAAATAATCGCCGATTCCAAACTGGGAAAAAGGGGAATTATCTTTGGGCTGGGCTGTTATCAGGACGGTCGCAATTAATATTATTCCACTGATTAACAGAGACTTAATTGGTCTAATCAACATTCAAAACAAGTATTTGGAAAAGGCCTTTCATGACCAATTCGGGTGACACAAATATCTGACTTTCTAATTCGCCAGCCAAGAGACCGGAATCTCCTCCGGTAATAACGAGTAAAACCTCTCCATATGCTTTGCGGGCACGATTTAATATTCCTTCTATTTCCATGACAGCTCCGAGGCAGGCTCCGTTTTGAAGAGCGTGCAAGGTAGAGTCTCCGATTGACAAAGCAGGAATTGCAGCTTCCACCAGAGGCAGATTGGCGGTATAATCGTGCATCGCTTTCAATCGCATCTGAATACCAGGAGCAATATTTCCTCCTAAAAAGATTCCGGATCCGAGGAGCAGATTCATTGTAATGCACGTTCCTGCATCCACAATCAGGCAATTTCTTCCAGGGAAAAGTGCATTCGCTCCACAGGTAGCTGCAATTCTATCTCTACCTAATGTCTGTGGTGTGGAGTAAATGATCTGGATAGGAAGCCTGGTGGTATGATCGAGCTCTATTTTTTTTCCAGGCACATCAAGTTCTTCAACGGACCAGCTTTTATTCCCACTGGTCGTTACGATGATATGATTCACTTTATGCTGATTTATTATCTGTTGGATTTCAGACATTGACAATTCGAGGTGAGCATGGGAAAAAACAATTTCCCCTTGTTGATTGAAGACACCGATTTTGGTGCGTGAATTGCCACGGTCGATTGCAAGAAACATCATCAGATTGATTTTGGATTTTGGATTTTGTCTCTATTTGGGATTTTGGGTTGGATTTTTGATGCCAGATGTTAGATGTTAGATGCCAGATGTTAGATGCCAGATTTTAGATGCCAGATGCAAGATGCCAGACTCATGACTCATTTACTATTTATACGATTCACGATTCACGACTGACGATTCTAGATTCACGATTCACACTTCGACTCCCTTTAGCGCAAGCAATTGATGACTCAAAAAATGAGCAATGATTGCTATCCGACATCTATTATAACCCAAAGGTCACAAAGGATTCACAAAGATCACCAAGTAAATCAATCAATCAATCAATCAATCAATCAACCAACCACTCACAACTCACAACTCACAACTGACAACTGACAACTCACGATTCACGGATTAATGTTTGAAATGCCGGTTACCTGTAATCACCATGGCCATGTCCACTGCATTGCAATAATCTATGCTTTCCTGATCCTTCACTGAACCTCCGGGATGAATAACTGCTGTGATGCCGGCTTCGTGTGCTATCTGTACGCAGTCGGGAAAAGGGAAAAAAGCTTCCGATGACATTACTGCTCCATGGGCATCAAATCCAAATGAATGTGCCTTGGAGATAGCCTGTTTTAGCGCATCGACACGGGAGGTTTGACCGCAACCCATTCCAATAAGTTGATGATTTTTGACCAGAGCAATTCCGTTTGATTTAAGGTGCTTGACAACTTTATTGGCAAAAATTAAATCAGGAATTTCTCCTTGTGTAGGTGGTCTCTTTGTGACCTGTTTGAGATTAAATTCTTTTTCTGTTATTCTATCGAAGTCCTGCACGATATAACCATCCAGGAGCGTCTTTACTTGATTATTGGCATCAGGATATTTAAGCAGTGTCAACAGGATTCTGTTTTTCTTTCCTGTTAAAACTTTTAAAGCACCTTTTGAAAATGAAGGAGCTATTAAGACTTCATAGAAAATACCATCAATAGCATGTGCGGTGGTCTCATCAATCTGATGATTACAAATCAGTACTCCTCCAAAAGCCGACATCGGATCTCCGGCCAATGCAGCAGTCCATGCATCATGCACTGTATCGCGTGTAGCGACCCCACATGCATTGGTATGTTTCAGGATTGCAAATGTTGGATCATCGCCTTCATGGAATTCGTACATTAATTGAATAGCCGCATCTACATCTACAAGGTTGTTGTATGATAATTCTTTTCCACCCAGTTTTTCAAAACTTGGAGCATTGTCTGAATAGTATACTGCTGTCTGGTGCGGGTTTTCGCCATATCGAAGCGGGGTGCCGTGATGCTGAGAAATCTTTAATGTTTCATCTTTTCCATCGGAGTTGAAATAATCATAGATCTGCTTGTCGTAATGAGATGATACACGAAATGCACGTGTAGCAAAATGTTGCCTTTCTTCTAATGTGGTGACAGCACCATTTTTTTCCAAAAGGGCAAGCAAAGTAGGATAATCATCCTGAGATGGGATGATGACTACATCACCATAATTTTTAGCGGCGGCCCTAATTAAGGAGATACCGCCGATGTCAATTTTCTCGATGATGGTAGCTTCGGCTTTTGTGCTTTTGACGGTTTGTTCAAAAGGGTACAGGTCGACAATGACAAGATCGATTGGTGGGATATTGTACTGATCCAGTTGGCTGAGATGTGTGGGTTCGCGACGGGCGAGGATACCGCCAAATATTTTTGGATGTAAAGTCTTTACGCGGCCATCCAGGATTGAAGGGTATCCCGTCAGGTCTTCAACGGCCGTTGCCATGATGCCAAGGGTCTGGATATATTCCAGACTTCCTCCGGTGCTGTAGATAGTAACTCCTTGATGGTCAAGGAGTTTGATGATCTGATCAAGACCTGCTTTATGAAAAACGGAGATGAGAGCGGAACGGATTGGCAGTGGAGCGGCCATGAATAGATTTGGTTGGATAAGCGGCCAAAGGTAGGAGGTTTTCGGATTTCAGGAAAAGATCCCATTTCGGATTTCGATTTTGGGATGATTGGTGAGCTGAAGCACCAGGATCAGTGGAGTAGGCGGTGCGCTGAGCTTGTCGAAGTGTCGAACTATCGGATTGAAAAAGGTGTATGGGGTGATTATCCTTTTTTTACTCTTAATTCCAGGATATTGCCCAGGTTATAGCAATGGCGGCAGCGAGCCTCGTAGATATCCTTTTCTCCCAACACTACTGTCGCGGAGTCTGAGGAACGTCGGTAAGTGTGAGTAGCTAAATTTCCGCAATGATGACAGATAGCATGCAACTTGGTTATATATTCTGCAACGGCAAGGAGATCAGGCATTGGGCCAAATGGTCTGCCTCTAAAGTCCATGTCGAGGCCGGCAATGATGACCCGGTGACCTCGAGTAGCCAGTTCTTCGCAGACCGATGTGAGTTGAACATCAAAAAATTGGGCTTCATCGATACCGATCACATCGATATGTTGTGCAACTGAAAGAATTTCTTCAGAGGAGGCGACGGGGTGCGAGGATATGGCTCTGGCATCATGACTGACTACATCATCCACGCTATATCGGGTATCAGTTTGGGGTTTGAATATTTCCACACCCTGATCTGCGATGCGCGCACGCTTTAGGCGCCTGATAAGTTCTTCGGTCTTGCCGGAAAACATCGAACCGCAAATGACTTCGATCCATCCCCTGCGGGTAGTATGAAATGATGGCTCCTGAAACATAAGGTGCAAAGATGCATTCTTCCATTCAACTCCCCGAAAGATGAGCGAATATTGACTGATTCACACAATATTAACCGCCTTCGTATCATATAAGAGGGCAGACATTAGTAAATTGGCCACCTATAATATATTCGTGTAATGGATCAAACAAAAGCTCAGCGACTTCTTCATAAAATACAGGCCTTCCTGGACAACGGCAATGGTCAGGAATTATCCCGACTGGAAAAAGACTTAATCAAATCGTATATCGTGCAATTGTATGATGCAGTTTCCTTCGAGTCTTCCCCGCCGGCCGCGGAGATGCATAAGCAGGAAAACTATGATTATAAAAAATCGCAGGAAGATCATTTTGTAAAAACAGAACAACCTGTAACTAAGACATCGGAAGTTGTCAAAGAGCATGTCTATCAACTCGAGCCACCAAATGTCGAATACTACAAGCCAGAGCCGCCCAAGGTTGAGTATCACAAACCAGAGCCGCCCAAGGTTGAGTATCATCAGCCCGAACCTCCGGAAGTAGAACCCATAGTGCCGGTTAATAAAGAATATGTTGCACCTGTTATCAATGAAGAACCTGTAGATCCTAAACAAGATTATCCGGTATATGTACACACTCCTTCACCACCTGAACACAAGCCATATCAATATCAGCATTCGGAGCCTGTCAAAGAAACTGTGAAAGAAAGTGTACAGGTCTCGAATAGAAATGAAGAATTCGATACTGATCAGCAACAGGTACTAAGCAAAATATTTGATCAGCAAAAGTCTGATGAGATGTCGCACAGGTTTAATCAGGCACCCATCCCAAGCATTGTATCTGCAATGGGTCTCAACGAACGTATATTTACTTTGAATGAATTATTCGGTGGGGATAAGATGCTATTTGATAATATTTGTCAAAAACTCAATGGTCTCCATTCACTCGATGAAGCACGCCAGGTTCTGATGAATGGGCCGGCCCGCGATTATAAATGGGCTGATGCTGAGCGTATCAAAATGGCCGAACAATTTATTCGGATCGTTGCTCGACGCTATTATAAGATTGATTCCTAATCGACATGTATAAAAAGTTGCTCCAAAAGCTTGCCTTTCCCATCGGATTTGTCATTCTGCTGTGGGTAACACATGTATTGCAGTTTGTATCAGGAATTGATCTTGGCACACTGGGAGTTTATCCTCGCGTGGTCAGTGGATTGCCAGGGATCCTTACCTATCCTTTAATACATGGAAGTTGGGAGCATCTTTTTGGCAACACTGTTTCTTTTCTGATGTTGAGCTCGGTTCTTTTTTTGTTTTACAGAAGGATTGCGTTGCGTTGTTTCATTCTACTTTATCTGTTTTCAGGATTGGGTATTTGGATTATTGCTCCTGCAGGATCATATCATATTGGTGCAAGTGGAGTTGTATATGGTATGGTGTCGCTGGTATTTTGGAGTGGAGTTTTCAGGAGAAATATTAAATCGATTGTATTGGCAC
>JALYSC010000587.1 GCA_030855005.1 Bacteroidota bacterium
GTCATGCTCATCCCAAATCTCAATAGTGGAGAAATAGTCCGATTCCGGGCTAACACCGGGGTATTTCTGGATGCATTTGCAACGAGTATCTGAGGTCCGACGCGCATGAAGATCGGCCAGGATAATTTGTTGTATGTACTGCAGTGGGCAGGGAGCGGAAAGATGGAAAGAGGCAGTGTTTTGGGAAGCGAAAATAGTAGCTACACAAAAAAAGGATAGCCTGGCAGTTGGTTTACTCCAATCATTACCGGTTGGATCTCTGAACTACAAAATGGTTGCTGATTCATTTCATTCATCAAAATGAATGGCAGGTCGATACCAATATTAAAGCCTGGAGTCGCATACTTGCATGGGGCATGAATATTTACACATTTGCATTTCTGTCCTACTTTATTTTGGTCTCAGCATCATTTTTCAACCCGGAGTGGGACTACGCCATCAGCCTGGTGATGAGTCTCGGCATTTTAGTGATTGCATACATGGGGATGCTACAAAAAAGAGTGTTCAGCAGTGAGCCTATCGAAACATTTTTGCCAGTACTAAAATACAAAACCTCCAGCCTGACTCCGACAGCGAGTGAATCGATCAAACTCAGGCTGGAGCGCTTAATGAGAGAACAGGAAGTATTTAAAGAAAATGAATTACGCCTCGAAGATCTTGCCTCCTATCTCTCCATCACGCGACATCAATTATCACAGGTGATCAATGAACATTACCATGTCAACTTTTTTGAATTGCTCAACCGATACAGGGTTGAATACGTGAAAAAAGTTTTAATCGATCCGACTTACTCCCATTATACGATCATCAAGATTGCTTTTGATGCAGGTTTTAAAAACAAAGTTTCTTTTAATCGGTATTTTAAGCAGGAGATAGGTATGACGCCTTCCGCGTACAGGGTCAAAGAAGAAGTGAGGAGGTAAAGAGGAGGAAGGTTGCAAGTTACTTAATAATGCAGCCCTACTGATCGTTACCCAATTTATTACTCCAATACTTCGTAGAGCATCACCGGGTTCGTTTTATTTTTCAACGTGAACTCTCCAATTAACCTGAACGTAAATGATTCTTTTACTTTTTCATATCCTTTATCAGTCATCACGATTTGTCCGGGGCCGGCAGCAGTTTGTAGTCGTTGAGCAATATTGACTACATCACCAATCACAGTATAATCTAATCGGCGCAAACTTGCAGAACCAATATTACCTGAAATCATTTCACCGCTATTGATGCCGATGGTCACTTTTGGAGTAAAGGGAACATGGTCATGCAGAGAAGGTAACTTACCTATTTGTGTTCTTACGGCAAGACATGCATCAATCGCTCGATCGAGATGATAGTCACCCCGGAAAACAGCCATTATAGCATCGCCGATGAATTTATCAACATAGCCTCCCTGTGCAATGATTTCTTTGGCCATTACATCAAAATAACTGTTGAGTATTTTCACCACGGCATCCGGAGCTTCATTTTCACTGATCGTTGTGAAGCTGCATATATCAATAAATGCTACAGTGGCCTCTATCGTATCATTGACCAACAGGGACGATTCGAACTCACGGCCTCCCATAAAATTCAATACGGTTTCATCCACATACATTCTGAGGATGTTGTTTTCTTTGATGGCTTTCATGGTCTCACGCATCTGTTGAACATGTCTGATGGTTTTTTCCATCGTCATTTCAAGGTCCTCAAAATCCACAGGTTTGGTGATAAAATCAAATGCACCCCGATTCATGGCTGTCCGGATGTTTTCCATGTCCCCATAGGCGGAAACCATGACAGATTTCAAGAGGGAGTTTTGTTCATTGAGCCTGGTCAGCAAGGTCAGGCCATCCATGACTGGCATATTAATATCACTGAGCACGATGTCTATATCGATATGCTGATCCAATTGTTTAAGGGCGTCTTCTCCGTTGTTGGCAAAAACAAATTCATACCGGTGGTCACGGATTTTCTGGCGGAATTTTTGTTTGATGAGGGATTCCAGATCGGCCTCATCATCCACTACAAGTATTTTTGCCATTATTCGATTGCTTTAAGCTTTTCTTTTAGTATAAGAA
>JALYSC010000170.1 GCA_030855005.1 Bacteroidota bacterium
ATTTCATCCGCAAAATCCTGATACCATTTATACTGTACGTAAAGATGGAATGGTTACTAAATTTTACCGCTCACTGAATGGGGGCAACTCCTTCACGCAGATGACCAATGGATGGCCTGTTCCGAACACAGGTAATGGAGAGCACCAGGAAAGGACAGAAATAGCTGTGACACCTGCCGCACCCAATAATATCTATGCACTTGCTACCGGATCTGCTAATGGTGGAAGTGGTTTGTACGGAGTATATAAAAGTACTGACCTTGGAAACACGTGGACATTTACCTGTTGCGGTGCCGGACCCGGTGGTCCTCCTAATGCATCCAATATGAATCTAATGGGATGGAGCGACCAGGGGCTGGATGATGGAGGTCAATATTATTATGACCTTGCTTTTGCTGTCAGCCCATACAATAAAGATTCCATGTGGGTATGTGGAGTAAATCTTTGGGTATCTGCAAATGAAGGAAGCACATTTGTTTGTCCTTCTGCCTGGAGTCATTCTTATAAACCACAATATGTTCATGCGGATATACATGATTTACACTATATGGAAAGTACCGGTGAATTGTGGCTATCAGGTGACGGGGGTATTTTTTATTCGGAGGATAGGGGAGCTAATTTTCAACGACGAAATGTGGGAATTCTCGGTACAGATTTTTGGGGATTTGGACAGGGACATTGGTATGGTGATGTCATGTTAGGTGGTGCTTATCACAATGGTACCATGCTCAAGGAAGATGAAATATATCTCAATGGCTGGATATGCACAGATGGAGGTGATGGAGTTGGCGGATATGTCAATCCTGGTTATGACCGGCAGGTCTATAGTTGGTTTAATATTAAAGACATGCAAAGTAATCGGCTTGTGAATCCTGTCACACGAGATTACTACAGGCAACCCAACAGTACTTATATAACTGGCGCTTCAAGTGATTTACTTTTTCATCCTAACTATTACGGTACATGGTATTCAGGTTCGGGTAAGAAATTATACCGGACTCAGGATAATGGATTTACATTCCAAGAGATTCATGACTTTGGTGTGGATGTTGCTGCAATGGATTTATGTGTTACGCAACCGAATGTTATTTACGCTTGCACATTTCCGGGATGGTGGGATATTAAACGTATTTACCGATCCGACGATGCTGGTGAAACATGGACAGAAATTACACCTCCGGAGAATATTCTCAATCACCCCAATGATGATTGGGTGCCTTATGACATCGCTGTCTCTCCGACAGATCCGATGAAAGTATTTATTGTGCGCACATCGATGTATAGTGATTATCCGGGTGGCATGAGTGATTACCTCGTCTATAAATCCATCAATGGGGGAGCTTCCTGGACTAACATTAGCGGCCAGGGACTTTCCAATGAATACCCAACAGGAATTGTATATCAAAAGGGTACTAATGACGGATTGTATTTAGGTACTCGAAGGGCAGTCTACTACAAAAACAATTCGATGACAAGATGGGAATTGATCAATGCAGGATTACCGGCGCGAATTCATTCCGCAAAACTTGCTCCCTGGTATCGTGCAGGAAAACTTCGCAATGCAACAGATCAGTCCGTTTGGGAGGCACCTTTTTTTGAACCCTCCCAGCCCATTGCTTTACCGGCCGTACATAAAGAGTATTTCTTCTGTCAGCGCGATACCGCATACTTTACGGACTTGTCTGTACTAAACGAAACCAATGCTTCCTGGTCATGGACATTCCAGGGAGGAACTCCTGCAACAAGTACAATACGCAATCCAAAAGTGGTGTATAAAAATCCGGGCGTGTATGATGTCACATTAATTGTACATGATATCTATGGAAGTGATACAGCAGTGATGCAGCGCATGGTTACTGTTGACAATAGATGCCAGGTTGATACTACTGCTGGTGGTAAACTTCATCTGACGGCTCATCCAGACTTCGTAAAAGTGGAAGATCTAAATCTTACCGGAAATACATTCACCTTCACTGCTTGGGTTAAACCAAATGGGATACAATCAGAATACACTGGTATAGTTATGAATGACGGTACTGCGGCAGGAATGAATTTTCGAGAATCCAATAATACTTTAGGATATCACTGGCCGGGAGGAGAATGGTGGTATGACAGTAATCTTACACTGCCTGCTAATGAATGGTCCTATGTTGCAATGGTGGTGCAGCCTGCATCGGTTACGCTTTATGTAAATGGTTTTTCAGTAACTCATACAAAATCCATTCAGTCAGTTACCCTCGATAATATGCGCATTGGAAGTTACCAGGGATGGGACAGCAGACATTTCAAAGGAGATATAGATGAAGTCTGTATTTGGAGTCGTGCATTATCGCAGGATGAAGTTCGCTTACAACGTCATCTTACAAAGAATCCTTCTTCCGACCCAACGCTTAAAGCATATTACCAGTTTGATAAGAATATTAATTCCGGTTTTATTATTGACAAGGTTAATGGTAAAGATGGAGTACTTAATTCCGGAGCAACAGTCATCACATCCGATGCGCCAGTTGGTTCAGGGACCAGTCAAATAGTAACCATCAGTAGCAGTGGTCAGGCATCTTTTAATAGTGGTGGTGATATGGATATTACTTTTGGAACAACACATCCTAATGGAAAAATTGTGGTGAGTCATCTTCGCCCTTCACCGGATACAATGCCTGCCAATCTGGTTCAGCAAGGTGGTTATTACCTTATCAATAACTATGGAGCGAATCAAAGCTTTTCTTCTGTCGCTGCCATGACATTTACAAACTGTGGATCCGTAAGTAATGATATGGCATCAACGATCAATTTTGATTTATTCAAAAGAGGCTCCAATGCGACAGGTCCTGTTTGGTCTGAAATCACTACCACTAACGTTTCCCCAACAGCATCGCTTTCATCAGCAATTAGTATGACAGGCTTAACCGGCATCACATCCTTTAGCCAATTTATAGTCATGCGTAACCAGGTGCCATCAGGAATTGCTGATATCATCATGACTACAACTAATCAACCTGATCCTGTTGTAACTGGAGGAGAAAGTATAAGCCTGCTGATGTATTCGGATCATAAAGGACTAAAACTTCCGGTATTGAACGCAGCCACGATCAACTCGCTGGGCATTCCATCACCCGGGCAGTTAGCATTTCTGACAGATAGTCTTGCTGTGATCTATTTTAATGGAAGTCAATGGATGAAGCTGAAAGATGATGCAATACTACAAACCGAAATTCCAGTTGACCCAAATACAAACTTAAGTGTTTCGATTCCGGGAGGAGTGGCAGGAGATGCTTACCTGCTTAACCTTGCCAACGGATTTGTAAAGCTTCCTGTATTCACATCCACCGTTATACTAACAATTGATGACCCTGCCGCAGGAATGATAGTGTTTGATAGCACGATAGGAAAAATTAGGATGTTCAATGGCAGTCAATGGCAAATTATTTCATCAGTATCCACGCCCTTGCCTGTCTCTCCAAATCCATCAGTGAATGTCACAGGTATGGCGGTCAACCAGAATTTTAAATATGCTTCATCAGTTTTAGAGATCAGCCCGGTGGATGGAAAAGCATTACAGCTTCCCGTCGTCAGGCAAGAGTTGATTTTCGATCCTGTTGCTGGTGTGATCTGCTATGACCCGTTGTGCAAATGTTTGATGGTGTATGATGGCATAAGGTGGAATCAAATTTTATAAAAGAAACACTAGGAATAAAATAGTAAACATGCTCTACCCCAATCTATTTATCAACGGAGAGATCCTGCATCAGGACAAGGCTCTTATTCCTGTCTATGACCTGGGACTACTAAGAGGACTTGGCATATTTGATTTCTTCAGAGTATGGGATGGCATTCCAGTATTTGCGGAGGATCATATCCATCGTTTACAAACCTCACTTGAATTAATGAATCTAAATACCGTTGTAAGTGATCAGCAATGGCTGCAATGGTTTTACCAGATGATCAGAGTTAATGAAGTTGATCGTGCAGGCTTCAGAGTAGTCGTGACTGGTGGATATAGTGAAGATGGCTACACCATTCCCGAACAAAAGAATATTTACATGATGCTGCATCAGCTTCCACCGAATGATCCGAAGCATTATGAAATGGGAGTGAATCTTCTCACATCATCTTACCAGCGTGATATCCCTTCCGCCAAGACGACCATCTACATTCAGTCCATGCAGCTGCAGCCACAGTTAAAAAAGGCAGGAGCATTTGAAGTATTATATCATTGGAAAGGAGAGATCACGGAATGCTCCCGTTGCAATATCTTTTTTATTGACCAGAATGATGTGATACATACTCCTAGTGATGGTATGTTGAAGGGTATTACACGTAAGCAGGTATTTTCACTGTGTGAGGAAAATGGAATTAAACTGCATGCGCGTGAAATCCATCTTGATGAAATTCCTTCCATGGCTGGTGCTTTCTTAACTGCTACGACTAAAGGAGTATTACCGGTAGTCAAAATTGATGAAAAGCTGGTAGGAGATGGAAACGTGCATCCGCTCGCCAAAAAATTACAAAGCCTGTATGAGTTACGGGTTGACCACTATCTCGCACAAGCTCTGCAATTGCATCAGATATAAACTTTGATGCTTAGGACTTACGCTCCGCTTCACGCAAAGCATCCATATCTCCGTATGGGAATTTTCTGGATGCTTTACGCATCAGTGTATCCATGATTTGATTCATATTACTGCCCAGACTGCGGGATAATTCTTTGTCATATTTCCAAAGTAGGTCACCGGAGTCTGAATCATTCAGGTTGATGGTGATATTTCCTGTGTTAGTAGCGCCATAATAACCAAGCAGAACACCCATAGCTACAGAAGCACCGTCAGATATAGGCTTGGTAGTTTGGATCATTCCACCCATCACTGCATCCACGCCAAGGGTTTTGGCAATTTCGTCAGGAGTGTAGGTTGCCAGGTCATGAATATTCATTCCTGCCTTCAACAGTAAAGCATTCGTGGTATTGACATCCTGAAACTGGACAGTGTATCCCTGGGTGTTTTGTTGTTTCAAAAACCAGCTTACGAGTGCGTTTTGTGCGGCTACACCTTGTTTTTCCTCCATATCCCGGAGTTGATCATCCGTCATCGCTTCACGCTCTTTTGGACGTAATCCAACTTGTACATTAAACGGAATCACAGCTACCTTTTTGTGATCTTTAGCTAAAGAATAAAAGGCAGGATTAACATAGATTGCCCTTGACTGTGCGTAAACTGCGATGGAAATCACCACAAATAAAATTGAAAGAATTAATTTGTACATCATGTTAAGTTTTATAAAGACTGCAAAAGTAAAAAGATCTTCGGTGAGATATAATTTATCATTTGAATTGATCAGATTTGTGGATCAAATACACTATTTACGTTTTGAACTGAATAATCCGTCATAGTAGAATTAATTAATGGCTAAACCAACCAAATCAAAATCAGGGACCAAAACGCCGCAACGTGCCGCTAAAGTATCCGGTGGATTCACTGCTCCATTGGCCCGAATCAATTCGTTTTTAGAAAAGCATTATCTGAAAGTGACAGGCGCTCTGTTTGTGTTGTCTCTTTTGATTAGCTCCATATACTTCAGCCAGGCATGGAATAGTCCAATCACCAGCTACTATAAATGGGAGAATAGTGATATGGCCTTCTTTGATAGCTGGGCAAAGCATATCGAAAGTGGAGACTGGTTGTGTGATACAATGTTGCACCCATATCATGACTGGCACGGTGATCTGGCAGACGAATACTTCCGTCAGTATCCGGATGTTGAAAGTAAATATGTGACCTCGCGCGACTCAGCGGGTATCGAGGCAGGAAAAAGAGCACTGATCAATACGATTTACAAAGGAAAGACATACCACCAGGAGCCTTTATATGCTTATGTGTTAGCGATCACGTATAGTTTGTTTGGTGAAAATCATCAGTGGATATTCTTCTGGCAGTTTCTCATGGCTGCCTGCACGGTAGCATTGGTATATCTGATTGGGCGTAAACTCTTTAATCCGTTGACAGGATTGTTAGCGGCATTATTTGTATTGCTGAATGGCGCTATCACTGTTTTTGAAATGGTACTGTTGCTTTACTTATTTCTCAAAGTACTGGAGACTCCAACTCTGAAATGGCATATCATTTTTGGTGTTGCATCGGGATTTGCACTATTGGGACAATCTATTCTCATCTTATTCATTCTTCCTGCCTGGGGATGGATTATTTGGACTCAGCGAAAGAATAGTAAGAAAACAATACCCCTGATTGCTGCTAGTGCAGGTGCATGCCTGTTGGTGATGACACCACTCTTTATTCGAAATATTAAAGTTGGAGTTCCTGTCACAGCGATGGCGAGCCAGGGAGCGATGGCGTACATACCAATGAACATTCAGGAGACTTATCCGATGGAGTCGTTTTTTATACACATACCTTCTCTTGCGCGGATTCGGCATGACAGTGATGGAAAGATGTTACGTGCAGTTGGTGCTTGCCTTGGAACATTTGATAATTTCAAAAGCTTTTGGCGTGTATACAGTCAGAAAGTAAATGGGATTTTCATGTGGTATGAAATACCCAACAATGTCAACTATTATTTATTCAGGGAGATTGCGCCTATCCTGAAGTTGTTACCTGTTAGTTATTTTTTTATTGCTCCGCTTGGATTGGCCGGACTGCTTCTTGGATTTTGGCGTTTGCGAAGTAAGATGTTTCCAATTGTTTTAATGATCATCGTGTCGATAGCTCCATTAATGATTGCAG
>JALYSC010000171.1 GCA_030855005.1 Bacteroidota bacterium
TCTCTTAATATGGGTCAACCTGCGATTCATAATGGTGCTGATGATAATGCAAGCGGAGTATCCATTATCCTTGAGCTGGCTGATCGCTTAAAGAATGTGACAAAATTCAATTACCTGTTTATAGCATTTACAGGTGAAGAAAATGGATTGTGGGGCTCAAATTATTATTGCGATCATCCTACAATTGATTTATCGAGAGTAACCGCGATGATCAATTTTGATATGGTCGGACGTCTCAATAATGTCACAAATAAAATGGCTATCAATGGTACCGGTACTTCGCCTGAGTGGCCATCATTAATTGATAAGTCCAATCTGTTCAAATTTGATATCACAAAAGGTGAGTCAGGAATCGGCCCATCAGATCATACTTCTTTTTATTTAGAAGATATGCCAGTGTTGCATTTCTTTACAGGTGCACATGAAGATTATCACAAACCAAGTGATGATGTGCAGTTGATAAATGCATCAGGAATTGATCTTATTGCAACCACCGTTGTAAAATTGATCATTGAAATGGATGGCACTTCAAAGATGCCATTTACAAAGACTAAAGATCCTGATCCTTCATCTACACCAACTATGGAAGTTACCCTTGGCGTATTACCCGATTACTTGTATGATGGGACCGGTATGCGCATTGACGGTGTCCGCGATGGCAAACCTGCACAAGTTGCAGGCCTTACAAAAGGAGACATTATCATCCGCCTTGCAGATAAAGACATCAAAGACATTTACGCTTATATGGAAGTTCTTGGCACCTTCCACAAAGGCGACAAAACAAACGTTGTAGTATTAAGAGAAGGAAAAGAAATGAAGTTCGATCTACAATTCTGATTTGAATTTCACGCAGAGTCGCAGAGAACACTTCGACTCCGCTCAGTGACCGTTAATGACCATTAGGTTGCAAAGTAATTTATTTTACTCTCACCCTCTCACCCTCTCACCCTCTCACTCTCTCACACTTCTCACTCTCTCACAGTTCTCACTCTCTCACAGTCTAAAAAATGGAACCAGATAAAACAATAGGTGCTGTCAACTGGATGGACATAACCATTCCTGATGCCGAAAGTCTTCGTGATTTTTATGCTAATGTTATTGGCTGGAAAATATTCGAGGTCGACATGGGTGAATACAATGACTATTGTATGATGTCACCTTCAGATGATGTTGTAAGGACGGGCATATGTCAATTGCGTGGATTAAATGAAGGGCTTCCGCCTGTATGGTTGCCTTATGTCAATGTCGCAGATCTCGACGCAAGTATGGAAACGGTAAAGCAGGGTGGCGGAGAAATTATCAATGGTCCGAGAAAGATGGGTGAGACATCAAGGTATTGTACAATTAAAGATCCGGCAGGTGCTTATATCGCTTTGTTTCAACATTAAATGCATTACAACCTAAGTGATCGATTACAGATTTTTTAAAACGAAATCGCAATAATTTTTAATTATATTAGAAGAATCAAAACGTTCTCCAGATGAAATCGCTCCTCACTTTAGGATTCTTTTTTATTCTGGTATGTTCTTCGCATGCCCAAACGAATCCATTAATTCCACATCATCCATTCCATCGAGTTGCTGATTCTAATATAGATTCCAATATTTTTGAAGGTAAACCGGCACCTGATTTATTTTCATCAGGTCAATATATCCTGGACAGCCTGCATTACCTCGAGTGGGATGAGGAGTTAAAAGATCAGTGGGCTTTCAGGAGTAGAGAATTTTTTACATGGGATACTGAAGGACAAGTTATCAGTCAATTGGTGTTAGAGTCATACTCTGATGGATGGGAGCCATTCATTCTGGATCTGTATGTTTATGACGATGCAGGCAATCAGGTTGAAGATTTATTACAAAGGTGGAGTGGGGTTTCCTGGGTGAATCAGAGTCGGTGGTCCTATGAATTTGATGCTAATAACAAGCAGACTTTGCAACTTATTGAAGATTGGACTGGATCATCCTGGGTGAATTCACAACGGGTTGTTTATACTTACACCTCATCAAATAATATAAGTACCCGGGAAAATGCAATTTGGCTAAATGATATGTGGGTCACTAGGATGCGACACACGTGGACGTATGATGAGGATGATAAAATTCTCTTACAGCTTATAGAATCCTATACAGGCACATGGACCAATAATACCCAGGTGATTTATTCTTATAATGATCAGCATCAACTCATCGAAACATTAAATCAGCATTGGGAAACTGATCATTGGGAAAATAATCTTAGGGAAAACTATACGTATTATGGGAATGATAACCTGCATACATACGTAACGCAGAATTATGTAGAAGAGGAATGGGTCAACCTGGACCTGTTTACATACGAATATGATTTGTCATCCAATATTACAATCCTGCTTTACCAGGTATTTAACAATGAGTCACTGGTGAATTCACAACAATATATTGAAACATACGATGAGAATCAAAACAGGATTACAGAGATTTTCGTGGAATGGTACGATGAATGGATCACCCAGGATTCTTTCCACTATTTCTATTCAGGCATTTCAGCTACAAATAATTATACTCAGATTTCGGGATTATCAGTTTTTCCAAATCCTGTCAAAGATGTTTTACATATTGATATCCCCGAGCAATATGAAGTTACAGGTCCGGTAACAATTCTTTCTGTATCTGATGGACGTCACATTCTCACTCAAACACTAAGGGATCGGGAGATCAAAACGCAATCATTGATTCCAGGCAATTATATTTTATTGATTCCATTAAATGGTCAACAAATTCCAGTTCAATTTATAAAACAATAATCTTAGAATAAATGAGCCACCTGGCATGTCATTCTATTACCTGAAACTACTTCTGAGTCTGAATATTGTTGATGGAGAGGATTGGCATATTGGAATGAAAATATCCATGCATTGACTTTGAATTGTGAGCTACCGAAATTCCAAAACTTCCATTTCCGGGATTAAAGTTTTCAGGCAGATCACGGTAGTGAATTTTAGAGTCATATTTTCCAACAGGAAAGCTGATGCCTAATCCTCCATCCAGATCCATTGAAAATGATTTTCCAATGGGCTTTTGTTGTGTGAATGAGAAAGCATAATTAATTCCAAGATCAACGAATCCTGTTTCATTTGTTGCATCAGGTTGACGATGCATGAATTGAATTTATACGATTGAAGAAATCCTATACGGTGACACATACCGATATGATATTGACCAGACAAGGAGACACTGTGAAATCGATCAACAATGAGAAGGGTCTGAGATATTTACCCCTGACTGGGCAGAAAACGGAATTGAGCAGAGGAGGGGAATGACACTTAAATGCAAAAAAAGGTGCACTGACCAGGTGCACCCCATCTCAACTAATAGTAACTGCAATATTATTTTTAGATCGAGTAATTTGCTCTTCGGACTTCGTTGAAGAATCGTGGCTTCAGATTTTCAAAGGCATCACGAATCATAGCCGCATCTGAAGGATAACCAATCGGGGGAATTCGCTGCCTGAGGTTTATTTCCAATGCTCGTTCATCACCAAAAAAATTACGTGCTATATGATTGAAAACATTCTCTATTTCCATCGGCTGTGAATACACTCTGCTACCGGAATTTACATTCATGATATCCATACGTGCACGCAAGAGCGCTTTTTTGGTTTGAGTTGTCTCCACTACTGTGGCATTGACATTTGTAAACTTATCCCGTTTGATATCATTGCCCAAAGAGTCTTTGGCGACATTACCATTCTGATCCAGCACGTACTCCCATCCATCTTTCACCTCTCTGGTATATGGAAATTGCTTTTCATATAATTCATCATGTGTAGTGGCGATGTCGACAATTTTTAAGACGACTCTGTAGTCAATGTGGTCATCTTCGTTGACTTCTGTAAAGTATCGATCCCAGCTACCACCCATATTCGCAAAATCAGCCGTCAGCAATTCTTCTTCATAACCTGCAGGGATAAGGATATTGGTATTGTTTTCAATACTGATCAGGATCTTGTTGAGGCCCAAAGACCACATTTCATCTCTCAGTTCTGGCTTGTAATAAGCTGTACTCAGGGAGCGGATATGATCAATCAGGTTAAATGCATTGCGGGCTTCTTTTTTACTGCCTTTTCTGGCTGATGCCACCATGTCGTCCAATCTTTTCTCATACAGGTTGACAGCAGTGACTTTAGCTTCATCAATGATCTTTTGGGTTTTGACAAAGGTGAACCTAGCCTGGTAACCGGATTCACTGATCAGTGGCAGATAAGGTTGAATCCTGTCCTGACGATAATCAATGTTCCTGGCGATGTCGATAATAGATTCCCAATCTTCAGGTTCATTTGAATTTTCGAAAGCTTCGATAGATGCCATATCCTGGCGGGTCACTTTTTCGAAAGCGGCTTCAAGAGCCTGGACGAGATCATCTTTTTTCTTTTTACCTGCAAGTTTCTTTGTGGCATACTGGACGAGTGAATCGTAGTCACCACGATCGAGCATTTTGTCGGCAGATGCACACGCGGTAAGCATGGCGATCGAGATTGCAAAAAGTAGAAGATTTTTCATGGTCGTTGTGTTTTTGCTTCAATACTATAGACGGCCGCATATTGTGCGGCGTTTCTTAAAAAGCGTTAAGATAAATTAGCAATCCGTTAATTCAGGGATTGCGGATCTATGATTTCGTGAGCACCTGAGGCGCCATCACGCTGGGGAGTGAGATTTGGGATTTTACATTTTCTCATAGAAGGTGTCCTCATACAATGAGACAATAACAGACAAGGCACAGAAATAGAGGGAAGTCTTTTTTGAGACGCAGCCCTGCGGGCTGCATCTCTCCTGCGGGATCCACCCGCGGTTAAGTAAATTTGGTCCCTTCAGGACCATTTCCATTTTGCAGAAATTCTTCTTGCTGTAAAAGATTTAAGGTGTAGTGGAAAGTTTTTAATAATAAATCCCTATCCCCAGGATTTTAAAATAATCAGACGCATTGCGTCGAGAATTTTGAAAACAGGGGATGCACACCCGGTGGGCAGGGGTCAAGGGGTTTGGGATTTTTGATTGCAGATTTGGGATTTTCTCTCGGGAATCTGAAATTTTGGACCACGGTTGAATTGCTTGCTGGCGAGGGATACTCCTTGCTCTTTTTCTACTTTGCTCCCAAGGCCTTTGCCTAGTAACGGCTATAAAACAAAAAACCCCGCTTGTGGCGGGGTTTTTCGTCTTTAGATTCAAAAGAATTAAACTTCTATGCTTTCCTGACATTCACTGCGTTAAGTCCTTTTCTTCCTTCGATAAGATCAAAGCTCACGTTATCGTTTTCTTTTACCTTTTCGGTAAGACCGCTAACGTGCACGAAGTACTCCTTACCGGAGTCGTCCTTAATAAATCCGAATCCTTTGGACTCATTAAAGAATTTGACAATTCCTTTATTCATTGTATTAAAAGTGATTAATTAAGCGGCAAATATACAATTTTCTGATTATCAGCGCCCAATATTTTTCAAGTCCCTTAGGGCTTTACGTGAAACTCCACTCGTTCAACCTCAGCCTCCTGGCTTTCATGCTCACACCAGAAACTTGTCTCAAGCACCCAATCCCCGCTATAAAAGCCATTAGCAGTCGAGAGGGTAATCTGATCTGTAAATTCATATGTACCGATGTAGTCCGGTACATGAGCATCATCAGGCATACTGTACACTATTGCTGAACTGACATCATCAACAATCTTTACATTGATATGCTCCACGTTTTCCCCTGTGTGGCTTTCAAATTCAATATCAATAAATAACACATCTCCAGGCGATTTATCTGGCCCGGAAGGCTGCATGATATGAGCATGATAAATATTTGAAAAAGAATTTCGTGTTTTAATAAGGTTAAAGCCTGCCAAAGAAAGGGTCGGCTGCTGAGATTTCTATCATTTATTGAGCAATCATTCACGGAAAGCTCTAATGAAAGCGACGAAACAGTTTTTCTACAGGTTGACGTAGCAGTTGAGTACCATTATAGAATAGCCTTATCCGTACTTTTGTTGTACTAACCATCACATGGATCCTATGTTACGCGACATTGCAGCCGAACAACTCAGTCAATACAAGTCCAAAAACGAAGAAGATGCATTTGTACGTGAGGTCCTTTCCGACTTTTGGATCTGTTGCGTCAGTCGGGAAGCCAGTATCCTGGGAAGAAAGGAAGTCCTAAGTGGTAAAGCCAAGTTTGGAATCCTGGGTGATGGTAAAGAAGTACCGCAGGTTGCTCTTGCCCGTTTTTTTCAGAAGGGAGACTGGCGATCAGGTTACTACCGTGATCAGACCTGGATGTTTGCCGCTGGGATAGCTACTGTAGAAAATTATTTTGCTCAATTATATGCTGACACCGCCAATGACCCATTCTCCGGAGGCCGTCAGATGAATTGCCATTTTGCAACGCCTACAATTGATGCTGAGGGAAGATTTTTATCCCAGGATGATCGCTACAATGTTTCTGCAGATATTTCCTCCACCGGAGGTCAAATGGCACGCGCAGTAGGCCTGGCACAGGCATCATCCTGGTACCGCAAGCATGCCGATTTCGGCCGCGAATGGCAGATGAGTCAGGATGGCAATGAAGTTTGCTTCGTCACCATCGGCGATGCCAGTACCTCAGAAGGTGTGTTTTGGGAGTCACTTAACGCTGCTGCTGTCATCAAAGCCCCATTAGCCATTTCTATTTGGGATGATGGGTATGGGATTTCAGTTCCTACTGCTTTACAAACCACCAAAC
>JALYSC010000588.1 GCA_030855005.1 Bacteroidota bacterium
GTATGACTTTTTGTTGTAAATGCAACTTCTATCTTGTTGAGTTTAGAGCCTGGATTAACTGCAAATCCACCAGTCTCATGATCGGCTGTGACGACAACCAAAGTATTCCCGTCAGCTTCCGCAAAATCCAAAACCTGCCCTATCACTTTATCAAACTCCAGTAATTCGGTTACGACATAATTGGCATCATTGGCATGTCCACCCCAATCAATCTGTGATCCTTCGATCATCAGAAAAAATCCATTCGGCGATCGATCCTTTAGGTACTCCAGTGATTTGCGGGTAGCTTCCGGCAGATAATCTCTTCCTTCTCTTTCAGGAAGAGGTTCGCCAATAGCTGTAAAGTATCCTACATTTTTATCGGTGCGAATATTGAATTGTGAAATGTCTTTATCAAAATAACTGCTTATCTCATATCCTTTATTTTGTAATTCTGTGACTAGATCGCGTTGATCCACTCGTTGTGTAAATGATTTCATACCTCCGCCGATGAAAAGGTCAATTGGCGTTTCCAGATATGATAATGCGATGCCTTCTGCTTCTTCTCTTCCATTAACATGCGCAATGAAAGCTGCAGGTGTCGCATGTGTGATTGAACAGGTAACGACCATTCCTGTCGCCATTCCTTTTGCTTCAGCCATCTCTAATAAAGTTGGTACAGATTGTTTTTGTGCATCGACACCGATCGCTCCATTATAAGTTTTGACACCTGATGCAAATGCAGTGGCTCCTGCTGCGCTATCTGTCACGAGATTGTCAGACGAATGCGATTTATGAAAGCCAATATTTTTAAAGCGCTCGAATACAATCTTATTATTATTCATATACATCGCACCGGTGATCTGGGGAAGACCCATACCATCACCAATTAGGAAAACCACATTTTTAGGTTTTTGTCCTTCCGGTACATTGTTTACTATAGGACCTGCACTGCTCTGGCGGGAAGTTTCGCATGCAGTGAGCAATACAAATGCACTAATAATTAGCATCCATGAAAATGACCTATGCCATGGCTGCATATTTTTTGCCTGGAAGGGATTTAATGGCCCCTTTAAATTCAAGTGTAAGTAAGATTGCTGCAAGTTCACCAGGTGTGGTTTTAGATTCATAAGCTAAGGTATCAATATCTTTTTCCCCGCTTCCCACGATCAGCCTGTAAATATTCTGCTCATGAGAAGTCATTTCAACGAAAAGATCTGCCTGAAATGTTTGTTGACGGGTCTTCTTATTCCAGGATAATAAATTAACAATATCATCACCGCATTCCACCAGGTGAGCCTGTTGGTTTTTGATAAGGTAGTTGCATCCGCTTGAGCTCCGGTCTATTTTTCGACCGGGGACTGCTGCCACATCCTTATTGTAATCATTCGCCAG
Source organism: Bacteroidota bacterium (assembly GCA_030855005.1). GTDB lineage: Bacteria > Bacteroidota > Bacteroidia > Chitinophagales > Saprospiraceae > Opimibacter. The sequence goes on from JALYSC010000588.1 coordinate 1,375, forward strand.
TTGAGCACTGATCATAGAACCGCCCTTTATACCAGATTCAACTACTATGAGTGCATCGCATATTCCGGCAACAATTCTATTCCTCATGGGAAAATTAACAGCATCAGGTCCCGTATTGTAATTGAATTCTGTAATGATACCTCCCTTATCCATCATTTTCTTTGCAACCCCGGCATGCGCATCAGGATAGATGACACCCATTCCACTACCCATTACACCAATGGTAGCAACACCAGTCTGCAGGCAATGCTTATGTGCAGTAATGTCAATTCCATATGCCAATCCGCTTATGATGGTCACATCATACGGTGCTATCGTTTCAATGATTTCTTCTGTCACACTTTTTCCATACACGGTAGGTTTCCGAGTGCCTACAATTGCAATGCTTCGTTCAGGATTAAAATTTACGTTGCCTTTAAAGTAAAGCAACAATGGTGCGTCAGGAATATGTTTTAATCGGGATGGATATTCGTCGTCATGGAAGAATACATATCCAATATTTTCTTTTTCAAGAAGAGCAAGTTCTTCCGATGCATTATCCAATGAATCATGAGATTGAATAATCTGTGAAGCTATTTCTTCACCAATACCCGGGATGGTTTTTAAAATTCTTTTTTGCTCTGTGAATACGGCTTCAATACTGCCACAATAAGTAATAAGCTGACGGGCGATCACAGGCC
>JALYSC010000172.1 GCA_030855005.1 Bacteroidota bacterium
GATTCTGAGTTTTATTTCACCCCATAAGGCACGTTAAAGGCCCGTTTAGTGGAAGGATTTCGGATTTCGGATTATCAAAATTCTCGAAGAGCTTTTTGAATAACAACTAACAACTGACAACTCACACTTCAACTCCGCTCAGTGCAAGCAACTGACACTTCGGCTACGCTCAGTGCAGCAACTGACACTTCGATTCCGCTCAGTGCAAGCAACTCAGAAATCCCAACTTACGCTTACCGTATCAAAGTAATATTGCCATACTGCGTAATCTCCTGATCGAGCTTATTAACTGCAGCCAAGCGATACACAAAAACTCCTGGCATCATAGGCTTCCCATTAAACATTCCATTCCAGCCATCATTAGTATGTGGATCAAAATTGGTTGCACTATAGACCACCTCTCCCCAACGACTGAGGATTTCGAAATAATCAACGTGTGACACAGAAGGATCTGCTTCAGGTCTGACGATGTCATTGACACCATCACCGTTGGGAGAGAAAACCGTAGGTACATAGATTGCACTATGTAACAGAACGCGAATTACAATCTCATCTAAATATGTGCAGCCTTTATCATCAATGCCAACTAATTGGTAAGTCACGTCACCAGAAGGTGAAATCGTGTTGTCAAGTTCCTTAGAATCTATGAGCGTCAGATCACCGCTCCAGTAGAAAGTATCCGGTACAAAACTCAACGACGCATTTATGGTGACACTATCACCAAGTAAAATGGTTTGATCCGGCCCAAGCGATAGCGATTCAGAACTTGCTAATTGAACACGAAGATCAATCTGAATTTTGCAGTTGGTACCATCCGTTATTTCAATTTTGTAATTCCCTGCACTTAAGTTTTGCAGCAGATGAGGAAAAGTATTAATTACACTTGATGGTCCGGCATTTATTGATAGAGAATATGGTGTTGTTCCACCAGTAATTCCATTGATCGTAATCATGCCATCATTATCTCCGGGGCAGGTGATATGCTGAATGGTTGCATCTGCAATCATCTCTGTGTAGAAAGTAACATTTACAGTTTGTTGCGCAGTACATCCAAGTGCATCTTCACTTTTGTATTGATACGTGCCTGCCTGATTCACTACTAAAGGATTCTGATTAGAAGGTCCATTTGGTGTTGTCCAGGAAGATGTAACAGAGCCTTTTCCACCAGTGACAATTGCAGTAAGGGTAGCAGTTTCATTTGGACATAACATAACATCAATCGGTAATCCGGAGATAGCCAGCTCACAATCACAATCCGGTGTTGGAACATTTAATGTTGTCTCGCACAATCCATTTGAATTGGACGCAATCACTTGAAGATCAGTATTGAGAGTGATATTCGTCACTTCATATTGATTTCCTCCCAATGATGTAAGCGTTCCGTTAGATACAGTCACTACCTCGGCATCTGATGTAATAGTGGCTTCCCAACTTAATAAATCATCAGCACATCCGAAATTGGAAACACTGAGAGAAGGTACTGCAATGACATCAATTTGTATTTCAGAAAAATCAGGACAACCAACTACAATATTGGACAACGTGTATCTCAGTCTATAAGACCCTTCCTGATTCGTTGAAAAATTTGTGCCATTCGTAATTGTTGGATTGGATCCCACAGGAGCAATAATTATACTCCAAGTACCGGGCTCAGGGGTGATGATCAATGGATTAAGGTCCAGCGTGGTGCCTTCACAAATGCCACCCGACGGAGCAGTAAGTGCAACGCTAGGACACAAACAATTCTCTACCAGGATAGATACTGCCGAAGTATCATCCTCACAGGGAGCTACAGCCGATGTCGAAGTATAGAAAATAGTGTAGGAACCTGCCGTCAGCGTTGAAGGATTAATATGACTACTTCCTGTCACCGGCGCATTCACTGTATCGGGGAAAAACCACTGGCCACTGGTAGTGCCAAAGGTGATCAATAGATCAAGATCAATGTCTTCATCGCTGGTATCACAGTATACCTGTGTGGGAGCATTAAGAATATAATAAGCCGAATCATCAATGCTGATATCGATTGTCTCCGAAGCCGATGGACATACACCTGTCTGATCATTCGCAGTAAGCGTAAAGCTCATAGTGCCCGAAGTAATATCGTTTAAGGAAGGTGTGTAAGTTGTACTTAATGCATTCGGATTGGATATTGCACCACTGCCTGAGGTTACCCAGTTGAATTGCAGGTTACTACCCGCAGCTGTACCGGACAACACGATATTATCTGGTGCGCACACAATCCCATCTGTTCCTGCATCCGCCGAAACAGATGTATGCAGATTTATTTCGAAGAAGGATGTATCTACACAATCATTTAGAATAATAGATCGAATGAAACGAAGCATATAGCTTCCGGGATCAGCATTCACACCATTAAAGTTGTTTCCAGTAAGCGTTGCAGGATTTCCTCCCGGAGGAGTACTTGCCATTTGCCACGAACCAGTGACACCGAATCCTTCATACAAAGTCAAATCAATATTCGCATCGTCAGAGCAAATCTCAAGTTGGGTCTGCTGCAGTAAATCCGGACAACTACAATTAGGGGCTGAAATCGTTTCCTGATTAGTACATCCCGTAACCGAATTTTGCAGATCAATCACTACGTCCGTATCAAAAGGAATATTGATTAAATGAAAGGTATCTGTTGTTCCCACCTGACTCAGTAGACCAATACTAGCCAGCAAATCATCTGCATTTGTTGTAAATGAAAATTCATATGAAAGACTTACGTCCACACAACCAACATTGAAAGCTGAAATTGTAGGATTGGGATTGACAGTCGCAACAATTGTATCTGAGCTTAGACAACTCCCGGTAATAGAAGTAAACAGATAATACCAGGCATCACCATTGGATGGCACCACTATGCCGGATACAGATTGATTATTGGAAAGTCGAAACCAGCTTCCTGTTCCATTCACGCCATTTAAAATACCGGGCGCAAGCGTATTAAAATCTATAGAAGCATCTTCACATATCACAGGATCTGCCATCATTTGCAGATTGGCTACCGGGTATACATTGAAAGGTATTTGTGTACGAATACTTGTGCAACTGTTTCCGGGATCTAATGCTTCAACATAGTAGTTGGCACTGAAAGCAGAAACTGGCTGGTACACAAGACTATTTTGCACTAAAGCAACTCCACCACTTGGCACGTCATACCAATTGGCCACCAGCGTTGGATCTACAGTAACAGACATCTGCGGAATAGCAACATCATCGCAAATAGAATAGGATCCCTGCGCAGCGGTAGGAGGATTGATAATAGGACAATTACAATTAGGTGCAGTGATGAGAAATGTATCTCTGCACAATGAAGAAAGGTTCAATAATTCAATGGTGATATTTGTATTCTCTGGTATGCCTGTGACACTATCATTTCCACCCGGATTATTTACCACAGTACCTGCTGAAGCAATAATTGAATCCGCACTTGAAGTAAAGATCACACTATAAGTATTATTTGCAATATCACAAGGGAGCCCCTGTAAAGTAAAATCCGGAAATGCCTGGATGTTGATTTTAATTTTTAGCGTATCAAAACAACCACCAAAAGAAGCCAAAAGATATATTTCAGTTGAATCAGCAGGCTTAAGAATCGTCGTATCAATTAAAGTTGTGGTGTCTAAAGGAAATCCTGTATGGAATGTATACGTCCCTATACTATCACTCTGGTCCATGATAATAATAGATGCCAGCACAACTTCTCCACCGGTACATATTTCAATTGGTGGTATAGAATCTACATCAGGTGATGGAATAATGATGAAAGGAACCCGGATAGCATTCACACAATAATCATCTTCTACCTGTGCCCAGAGATCAACAACATTGAACAGGTTGATCTGCTGAGGATTGAATAACTCTTGTCCTCCTAAAAATGGATTCTCATCAAACCATGTTACATCCAGAAAAGGATTGACATCCAGATCGTAATCGGTGAGGTCAACTTTATTGGCAAAGCGACTACAAAAGGACAAAGCAACAGTATCCACGAATGGAAGTGCGTGAACAGTAATGAAAGATTCAGTTTCATTCAGGATCGCAGAACAATCATAAAAGTCAAAAACATTGTCAAGTGTGATCAGCAGATCATGTCCTGCCAGTGATGCAGGTATGGTCAGTGAAGCAGCACCTTCATCATAGACAGGCGACGGCACTTCACCAACGCAAATTTGAATTTCATGATAATCAGATATCTCTACTCCCGGAAATGTCCACGTTGGGAAGGAAGGTGATGACAAACTAAAATCCATTACGTAAGGCGCCGTTCCACCAAATGTTTCTACAGTTATCACTTCGGGAAAATCAGGACAGCTGTTTGGACAAATATCTCCACCTCCTGAAATCTCAGAACTCATATCGGGATCACAAGGATCAGAGCAAAAACCTGGTGAAGGAATGGTGAAATCAAACTCACAAATAAAGTTATTCATCAGGTGCACGGTGAAAGTCACATCCGGACCTATCGCCGTACCCGGATCGAGCGTAAAAGTAGTAGGTAAGAACGCCGTCCCCACCGTCGGAGTAATATTACCTGAAGAAACAGTTACATAATACATATTAGTTTCATCATCTACATGCTCACCGTTAAGTGTAAACGTAAAGACGGTACGGTCATCAAAGATGTTATTTGGCGTCCCGTTCTGATCACACGTTACATCAATGGTACTGGCGGATGGATCAATAAAATGAACATCCACTGACGCTGAATCTGGTGGGCAGGTAGGATCTAAATACTTAAATATATAATACCAGCGTCCTTCACCTGAGGTGGTGTGATAAAATTGATTATTCCAAATAGTCGGAGCCCATAGTCCACCCATTTCAGGCATATTCCCCAGGTAATTGATTATGTAGATGGCGCCGTAATCAGGACATGTCCATACCTCCCCATGTGTTCCTGCATTATGATTGGGTACATGATATTCTGCCTGGCCAGTAAAGCCGCTATACCAGGTACAACCACCGATTTCTTCTACTGAAACGAGGGAATAAGTGATGTCATCATATTCTTCTACAATTACCAGCCATCCGCTAATAATATCATTGAGTGTAAAAAAATCTGTTCCGTTTGTATACACGACATTAAATGTCCCCGGCGGGAGAGAGAAGGTCAGAAAATCATTGTGTGGTTTACATCCTTCGCAGTTATTACAACTGATGCCCATTGTCAGTGCATTGATCGGAATGGTATATCCGGCCTCATAAAAAGGCATCGTGTTTTTATAATCGTTGCAGTCGACAGGGGTAGTCCAGTTGACACCATCCTGTATTCTTTTAAGCCATGTAAATTTTGAGGCAGGACTGAAATCGTTGGTGTATTTATAAAAATCAGTATTGGGAGCCTCCATATGAGAGCAATCATTCAATGACTCATGCAGATTGGATTGCTGTGTCGATCCATCAGTGGACCAGGTTGAAAGGGTATTAAATCCGTAGACGATATTTCCACTATAGCTCCCTAATCCATTTCCTGCCCCCGGACTCCAGGCACCTCCACTCATAAAATACATCTGATCTCCGCCATTCTCCAGATTGAAAGTTCCTCCTGGATTTACCTGGGTAACTAAAAAATTAGGATCTGGAGCTACCATCACGTATTGCCAACCGCCCACAGCATTTATTGCCCGAAGGGTTAATACCGTTCCTCTGGGAATTGTACCCAAAGCTCGAAGTATGGTGAGCGTCCCTTCTGAGTTTCCGAAAAAATCCTGATTGACTTGTTCCCAGCCATTGTCTGTGATCGTTATGACAGTCCCCGGAGTAATATCCAACATACAGGTGAAGCTGATCTCATCCGATTCTGCCGGGAAACCACAGTTTCCCAAATCGGTAGCTACACCCAGGACAACGATGTCACCCGGACCAAAAATGGTTTGACTATTACTAAGGAGAGGAAATAAAAAGACAACCAGTGAAAGGCCGAAATACTTTAACATGTGTGCATTACCTTGGGTGAATGACGAGTCGGATTTCAGAGGGAAGCTAAAGATAAAGTTCGAGAATTCCTTTCCAAAAATCCCCCTCCTCTCCTCTGTTTTTCCTGATGCAGAAATCACCCTCTCCGTTGCCCGCTATCGTTTTTTTCTGATTGCAAATAGCCTTTCTTTTTATTTTGACTGTTAAATAGTCAATAATTGACTAATAATTAGTCAAAGCGGCTATCTTTACCCTTCCATGTATCTCAATTGTCATAGCTACTACTCTTTCAAATATGGTACCCTCTCGCCGGAAGAACTGGCGGAAGAGGCCTCCAGACGAGGGATTACAGCCATGGCACTTACGGATATCAACAATACATCCTGCGCCGTCGCATGGATACGGGAGTGTCAGAAACGTGACATCAAACCGGTCCTTGGTGTCGAATTCAGAGATGCACAGCATCGCTACCTCTATACCGGCATTGCCCGCGATGCAGAAGGGTGGCGTGAACTCTGCGAACTTCTTACAGCCTGTTCCCTCGATGGTGTGCCGTTACCCACGCGGCCACCGGAGATGGAGCATGTCTACATCATCTTCAGACCTGAGGCGGGTATTCCTGTTGACCTGCGTCCCTACGAATACATCGGCATTATGCCCGCAGAAGCGAATGGACTTTATAGTTCGCCGATACGGGAACACGCCGACCGCCTCGTGGTCTGGCAACCCATCACCTATGATGGTGAGTCCGGTTACAAAGTCCACAAGCTGATGCGATGTGTAGATCTCAACAT
>JALYSC010000589.1 GCA_030855005.1 Bacteroidota bacterium
ACTATGGCAGGTTACGCAAAAACCGTCCCCAAAATAAATTTTACGGCCCGCTTCAATCCGCTCTGGTGTGACGGGATAAGGGCTTTTTACTTGCTGTTCCTGCGCAATAATCGCTTTAGGTACACGTGGTTCATACACGTCCTTGTGAAAAGCCAAAGCGCTTTGCGACCTGACGCACAAAAGGATGGCAACCCATAACCACATCTTTTTCTTTAAAAAAAACATGAGATCACCTCACTTACAAATAAAAAGACACAGTGTTCATCCACATGGACAAACCCCGTGCCTCTTGAATTAATCAATTAACCTTATTTTTTAGTTGCATCTTTACCAATTTTTCCATGTAGCTCTTCCCAATGTCCAACTGATTGAGGAATGCCGACTGAACCGTCAGGGATGGGTGCGTCTTTTGGCCAGAGATGGAAAATGATGCCATCAGTGCCAGAAACATAATCCGCCAGTCCTTTCTGCTCTTTCGGATCAGTTGGATTCACTATGGCAACGCGACCAGTTTCTATTTCCTGCTTGTGATCGTGCCAATTTTGCGTATGCGACCATTTCGGTATGGCCGACCCGGTAAGTTTTTTGGAAACCATGTATTCGATTTCGGTCAAGCGAGCGTTAGGCTCAGTTGATTCGAACAGGATGCATTGAATGACGTCGTCATTAATGGGTTTGCAGTAATGATGGAACGGACCGATAATTTCTCCGTCCATGACGTGTGGCGCCACAACATGAATTGTATAACCGGTCAGTGGATTTTTATCTGCAGCAAAAGCTGGAGCAGACAAAAAACCAGCTGTGATCAACGAGGAAACAAGAACGCAAGCTTTGCTGATTTTCATTATTGAATCTCCTTATAATTTTTATAGTTAAAGTACGGATGATTTCTATACGTTCCATGCCTATTTATTGGGGACTCTGATCCCATTATTGAAAATAAGCATTACAACGTCCCTTTACGGTTTGATACCGAAGAGGTCTATTTATACCACTTTAAGTGGCATGTATGTGCGGTGACGCACTGAATAAAAAATACGGATCCCCTGAGGGATTCGCCTATACGTCTTGTCCGTGGTGTAGTTTGGAAATTGTAATCTAAATTATTCCAAATTTTGTCGATGATTAAGAAATGTTTCCATTGGAGTTAGCGAGAAATTGAATTGGTCGATCAAAATACAATCATTCGTCGTATTGATGACCATAATTATTCCATCGCTAGGTACGGCATCGCACAGACGGAGTTTTCAAAGCTGAACATCATGAAAAAGATTTGGATCTGTTGGGCAGGGTAGTAGATAAGAAATTGCGACCTATGTGGTTGAATAGTGTACTTACCAGGGGTCAACTAATTATCAAGAAGGTTCGCCTGGAACCGGCATGATGTCCTTCGCCGGCTTGTCCGATGACAAGGTGTGGCAGCTCATTCATTACATTCGATCACTAGCACGTTGATTAGAAGATGCTGAACATCGGCGTCAATACGACACATGCAGATATATTGCAACACAAAACCAGTTTTTCAACTGTTAAATAGGAGATACACATGAAATTTGTTACTAAATTACCGCTGGCTTTGGCATTGATCGTGGGCAGTGTCACTAGTCCAGTTTTTGCAGAAGATGAGCATCACGCAGGAAAAGAAGATGGACATCACGCAGAGAAGTCAGAGAAAAAGCTTCGTGCAGAAGCGACCATCGCCGGTCCGGGCATTACCGGAGAAGCTCATCTGTATGAGGAACACGATGGGCTCGTCAGAATCAAGATGATGGTACAAGGTACGCCTGACAGCAAGTTAACGCCTGGGCTACATGCGGTTCACATCCACGAAGTAGGGGCATGCGATCCGTTCACGGCGGCAAAAGGCCATTATGATGGCAATATTGATCCACAAATCAACCCGGAAGCGAATGTCAGTCCAGGCCTCGGAAATCACCCTTATCATTTAGGTGATCTGTCGAATCTTGTGGTTGATGAGAACCGCAAAGGAACGTTGTATGCCATCACGAGCCGGGTCACCCTAACTCCCGGATTGTCG
>JALYSC010000173.1:0-6145 GCA_030855005.1 Bacteroidota bacterium
GCACAAAGATCCGGATGATCCAACCAGTCCACTTTTATGGGAAGATTTCAATTATGAACTCGCCTGTGCTGAGCTGTGTGGAAAGAGTCATTACAGTATGCGCCGTATCGTACGTATTGTATCTGAAGATGAATACAATGCATGGCTTGCAAAACAACAATCCTATTATATCAATAGTATTCGAAATAAAGAAAAGGATCCCAACAGGGGTAAACTTCTGGAATTTGAGATCAAACAAAACAAAGATGATTTAGGTATTTCATTCGAAAGAGCCTTAGGATTGGAGCAGTTCACACGTGATAGTGTATCTGCAGGAGCAGATTCTACAGGGGCAGCGCCTGTTGTAGAAGATGTGAAAGGAGATGTAAAATTAATCCGACTTGATGCTGTTCAATTTGAAATCGGAAATGCAGTTTTGACTCCGGATTCAGAATATCAATTAACTGACCTGGCAGAATTAATGAAAAAATACCTGCGGGTTCGGATTGAAATTAGTGGTCATACAGATAATGAAGGCGAAGCAGCCACCAATACAACTTTGTCACAAAAACGTGCAGAAGCTGCTAAGAATTTTTTGGTAAAACAAGGTGTTGAACCAGGAAGAATAGTAGCAATAGGATATGGGTCGGTAAGACCTGCGGATACGAATGATACAGACGCAGGGCGTCAGAAAAACAGACGAATCGAAATTAGAATAACAGCTCAATAATTATTAACTATGTCAACAACTTATAAGGAGACCGATGTTCTTATCAGTGAGCAGGGATTTGATGATCATTTTCATGAGCATCATCACGGAGATAAATATCAATCCAATTTCATCACGCATTATATTTTCAGCCAGGATCATAAGATCATCGCAAGGCAATTCCTGATCACAGGTATTTTCTGGGCTATCATTGGAGCCGCGATGAGTATCATCTTCAGGTTGCAACTTGGCTTTCCGGATGAAAGCATGGCATGGTTGAAACCATTGCTTGGGAAATGGATTACGATAAGTGATGCCGGTGTTGGATCACTTAACCCTGAGTTCTATTATGCGCTTGTTACCATGCACGGGACGATTATCGTATTCTTCGTGTTGACGGCAGGATTGAGTGGAACGTTTGCTAATTTATTGATACCCTTCCAGGTCGGTGCACGGGATATGGCTTCACCATTTCTCAATATGTTATCCTATTGGTTTTTCTTTCTCGCGAGCGTTGTGATGTTCTTTTCACTGTTCCTTAATACAGGACCATTTGCAGGAGGATGGACCGCTTACCCACCACTGAGCGCGTTGCCGGAAGCAAGCGATGGATCAGGGGCAGGGATGACGCTTTGGCTGGTGAGTCTTACGTTCTTTGTGGTCTCTGTCTTACTTGGCGGTATCAATTATGTTACCACAATACTCAATCTTAGAACTAAAGGAATGAGTCTCTGGAGGATGCCACTGACAGTTTGGGCTCTTTTAGTAACAGCCATTCTAGGTATACTTTCATTCCCTGTTTTGGTGTCTGGTTTCTTCCTTCTCATGTTTGACAGGGGTATGGGTACTAGTTTTTATCTAAGTGAAATATTTGTCAATGGACACGCACTCGAGAACGTAGGAGGAAGTCCTATTCTATATCAACACCTTTTCTGGTTCCTGGGACATCCTGAAGTATATATCATCATACTTCCGGCGTTTGGACTTGTAAGTGAAGTACTTGCAGTGCATTCCCGTAAACCTATCTTCGGCTATAAGGCGATGGTATATTCCCTGCTGGCGATTGGTTTTCTGTCATTTATCGTATGGGCACACCACATGTTTATGTCGGGAGTTAATCCTTTTATATCAAATTTCTTTGTGGTCTTTACACTTATCATCGCAGTACCTTCTGCTGTGAAAGTTTTTAACTGGATATCGACATTGTATAAGGGGAACATTCGATTCACATCTGCGATGCTTTTTGCAATCGGCTTCGTATCTATGTTTATCTCTGGGGGTCTTACAGGAATCTTCCTGGGTAACTCCGCGATTGATATTCAGCTTCATGATACTTATTTCGTTGTTGCACACTTCCATATTGTAATGGGGATTGCTGCTTTTTTCGGAATGTTTGCAGGAGTGTATCACTGGTTCCCACGTATGTATGGACGATTTATGAATGAGACCATGGGGCGCATCCATTTTTGGATGACGATGATAGGGGCATATGCTATCTTCTGGCCGATGCATTATATCGGGATGGCAGGTGTACCGAGAAGATATTACAGGTTTGATACGTTCGATGCATTCCAGCATTTCGATGGCCTCAACAGATTTATAACCATTGCAGCTATTATCGTTTTTGGTGCACAACTTCTATTTGTTTTCAATTTCTTCTATAGCATATGGTATGGACGTAAGATGAAAACACAGAATCCATGGGGAGCAACTACCCTTGAATGGACAGCTCCCATCGAGCCCATCCACGGCAACTGGCCAGGCAAATTGCCTACTGTGCATCGTTGGGCTTACGATTATAGCAAGGATGGCGCGGAGAAAGATTTTATCCAACAACATCTTCCATTGACAGAAGAAGAGAAAAGAGAAGAAGCGCAACATTGATGAAACAGCATGAAACTATAAGTGTAAGAACAGCCACCATTACCATGCGGGATTGGTTGCAGGATCTTGAACTTCTGGTGAAGTTCAGGCTTAGCACCTTTGTTGTCTTTTCTTCCGTTGTTGCATATTGTATTGCAGCGGGAAGTGATTTTAGAATTGTACCTTTTTTGATTCTTGCATGCGGTGGTTTTCTGATCACCTTTTCTGCTAACATCCTCAATGAGGTACTGGAAGCAGATTATGATAAGATGATGGAGCGCACAGCCAACAGGCCTATTGCCGCCGGACGCTGGACTTCCTCTTCTGCGGTTGTACTTGCCGGCATCACGTGTTTGGTGGGAATTATTTTGCTTGCTCTGCTAAACCCATTGACATCCTTCCTGGGAATGTTGTCTTTGGTCACGTACGCATTTTTATATACTCCGCTTAAGAGGTATAGCACTATTTCAGTGATCGTTGGAGCCATCCCTGGAGCACTCCCTGTCATGATCGGCATGATTGCACATGATGGCATCATCACATCTGAAGCGCTTTTCCTTTTTGCAATTCAGTTTATCTGGCAATTCCCGCATTTCTGGGCGATCGGATTTTTAGCCTTCAATCAATATTCCAATGCGGGGTACAAGTTATTACCCGAAGAGGATGGCCACATTGACAGACGACTGGGATTGCAATCACTGATTTACACATCATTATTTATCCCTGTCCTGGTAATAGGATATGCTGCAGATCTAATTTCTGCAGGAGGACTTATCATGATGTTATTACTTACCGGATTTTTTCTGTGGAGAGCATGGACATTTTATAAAGAGTTTGATAGAGTATCAGCACGTAAACTGATGTTTTCATCTTTCATTTTTCTTCCGGTCGCGTTGATGATCTTATGGTGGAGCATGTAATTAATAATTAAAAAAGAAGTGAGTACGAGCAGTCATATTATCGATATCAAGGACAGGCCCCGCAGAGGTGTCTATCCGCCTTTATTTGCATTGTGGTTAGGCATGGGAGGTATCGTCATGATGTTCGGATCGCTTACGAGCGCCTACATCGTGAGACATGCTGCAGGTAATTGGCTTGAGTTCCAAATTCCCGATATCTTCTTTTTTAGCACTATTGTTATTCTGCTGAGCAGCGCGACACTACATGCTTCCTATTGGGGCTTTCGTAATGGGAATAGAATCCTTTACCGCATAGGATTACCAATAACATTAATCCTTGGATTAATTTTTATCATCCTCCAATATTACGGATGGAATGATCTTTATAACATTGGAGTTGCGCTTGACGGGAATCCAAGCGGTTCATTCTTTTACGTCATCTCTGGTGTACATGCAGCACACGTATTAGGAGGCATATTTGCTTTGGTGGTGGCTAATATGAATGCATACTCACTTTCATTCCGCCCTACTGAAAAAAGAAGAAGGAGATTTCAATTAGTGCTTCATTACTGGCACTTTGTAGATTTCCTATGGCTATATCTTTTCTTGTTCTTGTTGATTCAATGATCTACATCTAAATAATGGCAACAGATACATTAGACAAAACACATACAGAAGACCATCACGGTACTGAAAACGGTAGCTGGGAAGGTGGGGCATACCCATTTAAAGTCGGGTATGGCAAACTTATGATCTGGTACTTCCTGTTATCAGATGCGTTTACATTTGCGGGGTTCCTGATTGCCTATGGTACGTTAAGATTTAGCTCACCATCATGGCCGGTTCCTGATTTTGTATTCAGCACATTTCCAATTCTTGGAGAACACAACCCACTCTTGTTTGTAACGCTGATGACGTTCGTACTGCTCTTCAGTTCCTTTACTATGATCCGTGCAGTACAGGAAGGCCATCGCGAGAATAGGCGTGGTGTTATCAAATGGATGTCACTTACCATTCTTGGCGGTCTGGGATTCCTTGGTTGTCAGGCTTGGGAATGGACGACACTTATTAGTGTTGAAAATATGACAGTCTCTACTGACCCGTTCGGAACACATATTGAGGATGGCGTGTATCTCGGACTCGATGGAAAAGAATCTGCAGAGAGTTTTGAAAAAGGCCACAGTTATCTCATTCACAGGATGGATGTCAGTGTACATGCTGCAGCAGCAAATGGTGCAGATGTTGGAAATGCCGGTCATGGTACAACCGAAAATAATGTTGCTCATCCTGCACAGGAAACGGAGAGCACGCTTGGAGAGATTGAAGGCACGGTTGCTGAAAATAATAGTGATGCAAATGCTTTACATTCAGATAGTGTTGCTATAGATCAAAAAAATCCTACTGCTAAGCAGGAAACTATAGCTCGTGAACAGGGTGCAGTAGGGGAGGGAACTTCTCATGCGCAATCAGAGCCAGAAGCTGCTCACACTGACGCAGATGCAGGACGGGCTGAAGAGCATGCAGAAAGTGAAGGTGGACATACGGCTCATCACTATGCAGGTCCTGGAGATTATCCTGATGCTGTCGTTGATGAGCATGGTTATATCCACAGAAAATTTATAGTTTCTTCCGGAGAGAATACGGGCCTCGTGAAATCTGAAGCTTTTGGTCCAAAAGCTTTCGGAGCGTTATTCTTTTTTATCACCGGATTTCACGGATTTCACGTCTTCTCAGGAGTCATTTTTCTCACCATTATTATGATTAATGTGATGAGCGGTATTTACATTGCCCGTCGCAATAAAAATGAAATGGTAGAGAAGATTGGATTGTACTGGCACTTTGTGGATTTGGTTTGGGTATTTGTATTCCTTGTGTTTTATCTCCTGTAAGAAAAATTTATACTTACCGGTCATATCGTAATCGTATAAAAAAATAGTAAGAATGGCTCACGAATATACCTTCGCAAAAAAAATAGCTAGTAAAACAATAGTTATCCTGGCAGTCATTACCATTGTTGAGGTAATGCTTACACTAACAGGTAAAGGATATATCATCAAAGGATTTCACCTTCCCCACATACTCATCAGTTTTTTGATGATCGCTGGTAGCCTATGGAAAGCCTATCTTATCGTATTTGAATTTATGCATATGAAGTACGAGGCGCGTGGACTCATGCTGAGTGTGATGCTTCCGGTAGGAATTTTGATCTGGGCGATCATTGCTTTTCTATACGAAGGATACGCGTGGAAAGGTAATCGCGAAACAGTAAAAGCACGTGAAAAGATGGAAGTCTCCCAATAACCTTTCATGTCCAGAAAACTCGTAGTAACCCTAGTACTTATTTTATTTCTGCTCCCATTTGTTTCCTGGTATTACCTGCAATCCGGGCTCACCTGGCGCAAAGAAGCCCAGGCTATCATGAACGGCACCACTCCCTTTCCAATAGGTCAATGGAAGGATCAAACAGCAAAAGCATTTTCAAATAAATTTCTTGAGCAACATGTTACCCTAGCGGTAAACATGTCATGCACAAACCAGGCCGCCAATACAGAAGTTCTTGAGAAGATTTATGATCAATTTAAGGACACCAAAAAGACCAATTATATTCTTTTGATGAACTGCGAAAATGCAGGTGCCAGTCTTTTAGATTCTACCAGAATGAATTGGTTTGTATTTAATTGTCAGGATTCTTTAA
>JALYSC010000173.1:6155-6668 GCA_030855005.1 Bacteroidota bacterium
TTTTTCCTGCATGGCCCGAAGGAAAATCATTTGCCCTGATTGATCAGGATAAAGTTGTCCGTAGTTTTTATGCTGCTAATACTAAAGAAGAGAAGCGTCTTCTATTGGAGCATATGGCATTGCTATTACCTCGGGAACGATCAGATAAAGTAGAGCTAAAAAGAGGTAAATCAAATGAATGATATCTCTTCAGCCCCTGAGATGAGAAGTCGAATCAAAACGCTCAATCGCATTGCGTGGGTGATTACTATCATCGTGTGGTTACTTGTAGGTGCCATGCGAAGAATTAAAATTCCAGTGGACATAGATTTGAGTTTCCTGGCTGGATTTAATGCACTATGTAATACAGGGGTTGCTATCGCGCTGCTGGTTGCTTTATACTTTGTCAGGAATAAACGAATTGATCTGCACCGAAAAAGCATTTATGTGGCCATGATCTTATCTGCTGGATTTCTGCTGTCCTATGTGGCATATCATTTCACTCAGGAGGAAGTGCCGTATTGTGGTCAGGGT
>JALYSC010000174.1 GCA_030855005.1 Bacteroidota bacterium
TCCGCTTTCAATACAACGGGTGTAGGATGTGAATCAAGGTATTTAAGTCCTTCCTCCAATGTATCGACACCAAAGGTTACATAGGAAGCAGTTGGAATCTGATGACGGGCCATAAATTCTTTTGCAAAATCTTTGCTTCCTTCCAGCATAGCACCCTGTGCCGATGGTCCGATAATCGCGATTTGATTTAGCATTTCATCTGCTTCGAAATAATCTACAATGCCGGCTACAAGTGGGGCTTCTGGACCTACCACCACGAGTTCAATTTCTTCGGAAAGTATTAATGCTTTTACCGCAGCAAAATCCATGATGTCAAGCGGTACATTTTTGCCAAGCGTGGATGTGCCGGCATTACCCGGAGCAATCAATAATTTGGAACATTCGGAACTCGCGATGATTTTGTCAGCTATCGCATGTTCTCTGCCACCGCTGCCCAGGATAAGTATATTCATTGAGGTGATTATAAATATAGTTGATTAATAACTTCTTCTTTTGTCTTTGAGGTTTGTTTTGCCATTTCACTCAGAATATTGGAGAATGTACCAATACGAAGAGGATTAATACGAAGATAGACCTTTCATTGCTTAACATGCCTGGACCTACAAATAGGGTGCGTTTCCAGAATGTTAAAAATTGTCTCTGTCAATATGAGAGTTTTATAACCGGGGGAGATGACCTTGCTTCTAAATTTTCCTTTCTGTAAGCTGCAAGCCGAAGTCTGAAAGCTTCATGCTCCCTACCCCTGCCGATTGCCGCAAGCTGTCTGCCTTATGCTCTAAGCTTTTCCTTACATTTGCGCCCTTTATATAATATGTTCGAATACATCCAGGGCAAGGTGGTAAGCAGGCATCCGACACACGTGGTCATTGAAACTGGCGGGGTGGGTTATTTTCTAAATATTACCCTGCACAGCTATGATCAGATAAAAGAAGGTGTTGAGGAGAAAATCTACACCTGGCTACAGGTTCGCGAGGATGCTCATCTATTATGGGGATTCAAGGATACCGCTGAGCGTGAAGTTTTTCTCAGTCTGATAAGTATTTCAGGGATTGGTCCCAATACAGCCCGGCTTATACTTTCAGGTATGACTCCTGAAGAATGCAAACAAGCTATATTGACTGATAATGAGCTGGCTTTCAATCAGGTAAAGGGTGTGGGACCAAAGACTGCAAAGCGCGTCATCATCGAGTTGAAAGACAAGATTATGAAGATAGGGGTGGATCCTTTAGTGATAAGGACTGGTCCGGATAAATTCAAAGCCATGGGTGAAGCACTCGCCGCCCTGATCACATTGGGATTCGTTAAGAACCAGGCAGAGAAGGCTTTGCAACAGATCACAAAGGAAGCAGGACAGGACTTGCCGACAGAAACGCTGGTACGCATGGCATTGCGCCAGTTATCAGTATAAATGACATAATTGAAAGTGGTTTGTATCGTTATACAACCTAATTGTACTAATTGAACCCCTCTTGGGGGATATAAGAGGGATCCAAACAAACCCTCCATTGCGTATAGAAGGCATAAAATTACATGAGCAGACACGCGTCTTTTTTTTTAGGAATCGCCCTTATTTCGGTCTCTTTTCTCCTATTGACAGGAAAGGCGAGTGCGTCCTACAACCTCCCCGATCCATACGAAGTTAATCTCAAGATTCTCAATGATACCCTGCCTCCCATTACCGACAGGGATGGTAACTGGGTGGAAGATCCAAATGATAACCCGTTCGACCTTTACGATCCGATCGAAGTGGTCAGGGATGTGGAGTACGACCCGATCACAAACCGATATATCCTTACAGAGAAAATTGGTGACGAATATTATCGTCCTCCTACTTCCATGACATTCGATGAGTATATGGAGTGGAGGTCGTCAAATGAGGAAGGAGATTATTTTAAAAAGCTGGCAGGCGCTGCTGATGGTGACAGGAGTAAGGGAGGAAACCTCGACCCGGTAGCCGAGGTGGATGTATCTGATGATATCATTGACCGTCTTTTTGGAGGTACCACTGTTGATATACGTCCGCAGGGGAATGTCGACCTCACTTTTGGATTTGATTACTACAGACAGGATAATCCAATTTTGCCCTTACGGCAGCAACGACGAGCCGGTTTCGATTTTAAAATGGATATCCAGGTCGATGTCAATGGACAGATCGGAGAAAAGCTTAAGACCTCATTTAACTACAATACCTCGAGGACCTTTGATTTTCAAAATAAATTAAAGCTCGATTACGACTCAGACCTCTTCAGTGAAGATGAGATCCTCAAGTCCATCGAAGCGGGTGATGTAAGTCTTCCATTAAAGTCAAACCTGATCCAGGGAAGCCAAAGCCTGTTTGGTATTAAAACTGAATTACAATTCGGCCACTTACGACTGACGGCTATTGCCTCGCAGCAAAACTCCGAACAAAACGATCTTCAGATTCAGGGAGGTAGTGTGCTCCAGGAGTTCGAAATCTATGCGGATGAGTATGATGAGAACAGGCACTTCTTCCTTTCTCATTTTAATCGCAACACCTTTGAAAAGGCGTTAATAAATCTTCCGCAAATCAATAGTTTATTTACTATCTCACGTATTGAAGTGTGGGTCACCAATGATCGCAATCAGACTACCGATGTGCGTGATATTGTAGCACTCTCTGATTTAGGTGAGTGGCGTTTTATGACAAATGACAATCCGGATTTTTGGAGAAATCCGGACACCAATAGCCTGAAAGATATTTGCATGCTGGATATCTTACCGGATAACAGGACCAATAAAATTTTATCTGAACTTAGACGCAACCCTGATATCCGCGATCTTGATAATGCTGTAAAAGCATTGCAGGGACCACCATTTAATTTTAAATCTCCACGTGACTTTGAAAAAATTCAGGCACGGAAACTTAATTCATCTGAATTCAGATATCATCCCGAACTCGGATTTATTTCACTTAATATCCGCGTAGATCAGGATGAAGTAGTCGGTGTCGCCTATGAGTATACCTATAACGGTAAAGTATACCAGGTTGGTGAGTTGTCACAGGATGTTGAAAATGCAGATACTACCGGCGAACAAAAAGTACTTTTTGTAAAATTATTGAAGGGAACCAATCAGCGTGTGGACTTGCCTTTGTGGGACCTCATGATGAAAAATGTATACCGCATTGGTGGTGGTGATTTAAATCCGGATGAATTTGAATTGGATGTGTTTTATGAAGATCCGGGAAAAGGCTTTAAACGCTTTCTTCCACAGCCGGCAAATCTCGACAATGTGCCGTTGTTGAATATTTTCAATCTTGATAAGCTTAATAAAACAGGTGATCCTCAGCCAGATGGAAAATTTGACTTTATCTCAGGACTGACTATTAATCCAAATCTCGGAGTTGTCATGTTCCCTGTATTGGAGCCTTTTGGAAAAACACTTCGTGATAGTATTGCAGCATCAGGTGGTAATGGCGCACCCTTTGTTTATCAACAATTGTATGATAGTACAATTGTAAAGGCACGTGAATTTCCTGAGCTTAACCGATACACACTTAAAGGAAAAGCCAAGACAAGTTCGTCATCAGATATTTCTCTTGGTGCATTTAACATTCCTCCAGGCTCCGTACGTGTGACTGCAGGGGGACAGGTGCTGAAAGAAAATGAAGACTACACCATCGATTATAATATCGGCCGGATTAAAATTCTAAATGCAGCTTTTCTGCAACCGGGTACACCCATCAATGTATCCTTTGAAGACAATGCGCTATTTAGTTTTAATAAAAAGACAATGCTTGGGTTGCGAGCTGATTATGAAGTCAACAAACATTTGAGCATGGGTGCTACTTATATGCACTTGTTTGAAAGGCCATATACTCAGAAGGTCAATATTGGAGATGACCCTATCAATAACCGGATCTACGGTCTGGATTTGAATTTTAGTAATACATCACCATGGTTGACCAAGCTGGTTGATAAGATTCCATTCATTAGTACGACAGCTGAATCTAATGTCACTTTCGAAGCTGAGGTTGCCGCATTAAAACCAAGTCACTCTAAAGCAATCGATAAAGGTCGTGGTGACAGTGAGGGTGTTGTATATCTCGATGATTTTGAAGGAACGACAAGTAATTTTGATTTACGTACTCCAACCACATCCTGGTTGCTGGCATCTACGCCACAGGAATTTAAGCTGGATGGCGAACCGAAGTTTACAGAATCCAAGGAGATTGATGACCTGCTTTATGGCGTCAATCGTGCTCATCTCAACTGGTATAGAATTGACCAGGGGGTACGTAACAGTAGTCCGGGATCTAACGAAAATCCATATTCACGCCCGGTCAATCAACAGGATATCTTTCCTAACCGTTCTATCAGATTTGGCTTGAATGACTTCAGGACATTTGATCTTACTTATTTACCTGATGAGCGAGGTCCTTATAATTTCGATTTACCTGGTGGTACACCATATAGCGCGGGACTCAATACAACCAATTGCAAATTGAATGATCCTGAATCTCGATGGGGTGGTATTATGCGAGGACTCAATCAGGTTAATTTTGAACAGGCCAATATTGAAGCAATTGAATTCTGGCTGCTCGATCCTTTCATTCTCGACACTATGGGAGATGAAGGAACGGTCGTTATTCAACTTGGAAATGTTTCTGAAGATATATTAAGAGATAGCAGGAAGTTTTTTGAACATGGACTACCACTTTCAGCAAATGACGTACCCGTTGACACTACAGAATGGGGCATTATTCCACGTATACCAGCGCCTGTGAATGCATTTTCAAATGCGACGGGTGCCAGGGAGATACAGGACGTTGGATTGGATGGACTAAATGATGCACAGGAAGCAATTCATTTCCAGGATTACATCGCATCATTGACTGGTGCAGGATTTGAATGCCTGCAAAGAATTTTAGCCGATCCAAGTAATGACAACTTTGAGTATTTCCTTGATGATGATGTTTATCCTTCGGGAACAAATCTTTTCACCAGGTATCTGAAGTTTAATGGTCCTGAAGGAAATTCTCCGCCTCCTAATGCAGGAGCAACACGTATCAATGCATCAACCAATATTCCCGATTCGGAAGACATTAACAATGATAATAGTCTAAGTGAAAACGAATCTTATTATCAATATGAAATCAAATTAGAAAGATCTCCTACCGGGACAGGTCTCAATACAGACAATCCATTGATCACGGATTTTATTGAAACTAATTATGGCAAGTGGTATAGGTTTAAAATTCCACTGGATAAATATACAGAAGCTGTCAATGGTATTTCGGATTTCAGATCAATCCGATTTATGCGATTGCTCATGACTGAATTTAATCGCCGTACTACACTTCGCTTTGCAACATTAGATCTCGTCAGAAATCAATGGAGACAATTGACAAGGAACAATATGTGCGGAGATGCAGTAGGTGGTAGTGAATTTGTCGTGGATGCAGTTAATATTGAAGAGCACTCTGGACGCCAACCTTTTCCATATGACATTCCCTTAGGTATCCAGCGTGAACGTATCACCAGCAGTACCTTCCAGGATGTATTTCAAAATGAACAGTCACTATCACTGAAATTTGAAAACCTGATTGATGGATGTGAGCGAAAGGTTTATAAAGGACTGGACCTGGATCTTCGTGTATTCAAACGTGTGCAAATGTTTGTGCATGCTGAGGAGAAAGATCAGTTTAGTACTCCTGACCAGATCCCTGATGGTGCCGTCAAACTTTTTGTACGATTTGGTTCAGATTTTGACAACAACTATTATGAATATGAAGTGCCATTAGTACAATCAAAAAATCCTAACCTCAACGGTGACGAATACAAAAAAGAATTGTGGAGACAGGAAAATGAAGTGGAGTTTGCGCTGGAAGATTTTACTAATCTGAAAATTGAACGCAATCAATGTTGTGATATCACCACACCGTATGAAAAAATTGTCACACAGGAGATTGGTGGTATTATGGTGGAACGCAAATTTACTATTGTTGGTAATCCAACCTTAGGATATGTGCGCAATGTGCTGGTTGGTATTCGGAATGACGATGGAGATGAATTCGTAGGACCTTACAATGGTGAAGTGTGGGTCAATGAACTTCGTATGGTGGGTCTTGAAGAAAAAGGGGGTGTTGCAGGTCTAGCCCGACTCGATGCTGATCTGGCTGATTTTGGTAGTGTTGGTATTTCAGGTACTTACTCAAGTATAGGATGGGGAGCCATCGATCAAAAACTTGATGACCGTTCCAGAGAGAGCATCACACAGATGGATTTCTCCACAAACCTCCAGTTGGGTAAATTTTTCGGCAACGAATCTAAACTTCAAATCCCTTTCTACTATCAGTATAGCCAGACGATGCGGAATCCAAAGTATGATGCATTGGATCTGGATCTTCTTCTCAAAGAAAAACTTCGTAGCGTCAGTGATGCTAACTCGCGAGACAGCATCAAGGAACAATCTCAGGATTTCAGTTCCCTGAGTCAAATCAGTTTTACAAATGTCAGGAAAGAAAGAAGCGGTCAAGGCACACCGATGCCTTGGGATATTTCGAACTTCACCGGAAGCTATTCCTACTCAAAAGCTAATATCCACAATGAGGTTGTAGAGAAAGATGAATTGAAGCAGCATCGCGGATCGATTGATTATACCTATAGCCTTCCGATCAAACCGATCCAGCC
>JALYSC010000175.1 GCA_030855005.1 Bacteroidota bacterium
GTCAGGAGTAATCGATCCTTCGAAAGGGATATCTGTGTTTGGCCAGGTCGTCGTGATGACTGATGACGCCTTGGTGGTGAATGGCGAATAGCCTTGTGTTTTGATAAGACCCGGAATATCCGCGGGATTAAATGCGGCCACTGCAGGAGTGGTCAGAATATAGGTGCCTCCATGGGGAATATTTATTCCCGGTTGATTGACCGGAATCCAATCTGAAACTGGTGGCATCGGGTTTCCGGCGGGGACTGGCTGAGCATACACATTTGCGCAATAACCTTCAATCTGAATAGTGCTGGTTCCAGGCGGCACGGATGTACCCAGTATGGTGGCTACATAAGGTTGATATATTCCGGCAGAAGGAATATAGCACGTTTGTGGATTGATGATGATGGTTGACAGCGTGTTATTAGTAATACTGAGATTGGCAATATGACTGGTGGTTTGTCCTGTACCAGTGGCCAACACTTTCAGGGATTGAGCTTCGCTAAACAGGGGAGAAATCAGCAAAAAGAATACTACAATCATCTTTTCCATTTGCGCCTTCAGTATGTGATATTGAATATTCAAGAGCGTGGGTTTTAGTGTAGAAAGATACGAACATCCCGATAGCTATCGGGACTGCCGAAGGGTAGGCTATGAGCAATAGCACCATTTCAAAGGCGGGTTACGGAAGAAACCCAAATGCAATCCTTGCGTCATACCGATGCTACTACTTTTTTGGAGAAAGAATGATTTTGCGGTATATTTCAGGTCTTATCAGCACAATAGCGGAAAAATATTGATGAGTTCCCATACAGAGAATCATCAATTGAACGCAGTGACAGCAATAGCTTAAACTTTATAATGGTATTAGCTATTATAAGATGTTTTGTGCACGAACTACCGTTTTAGACTACCGATTCAGACTGTGAAATTATCAGTTTGTCGAGGTAAGAAAGAAAACAACAAAAACTGATCGTCGTGACAAGGAGAACTACGGTCATTATTAATTCTACTTAGTAAGCTTCTATAAATAAATATGCTGTCTAAAATTAAAATTGAAACAGCCGAAGATAAATTTCAAAGCCTCATTATGAAGGCTCCTGCCTTACTTTGTATTTTACAGGGTAAACAGCATGTATTTGAGTTTGCCAACCTGCGGTACAGGGAGCTTGTGGGTAATCGTGATATAATTGGGAAACCAATTCGTGATGCACTACCTGAATTAGAAGGCCAGGGATTTTTTGAATTGTTGGACCATGTTTACAATACGGGAGAAACCTACAAAGGCAATGAAGTCCCGGCAAACATCATTAAAAGTAATGGAAGGGTTGAAAAAGGTTATTTCAATTTCACCTATCAGGCATTAATAAACATTACAGGGAAATACATGGAGTGCCAACGAAAAACTATCCGACACTTTTGATCCGCATACCGGATATCCTAACCAACAGAAGATGGGTGATTATTTCGATATGGTATCGAACAATACCGGTGTCCATCTTGCCTGGGTAAATACTTTGAACGGAGAGGAGGATGTTTACTACAGCTTCATCACGCCCTCGACTTTGACTGGCATTGATGATGTTTCCGGAAGCATAAACGTAACTGTTTATCCAAATCCAACAAGTGGTCTGCTCGAAATCTCCTGCGATGATAAAAAAATAAGAATTGAAATTTTCACGACCGTCGGCCAAAAAGTCTTTTCGACTTCTGTCTATAATACAAGCCATGTAATTGACATCTCATCACAGTCAGCTGGTATTTATTTTTTGAAATTGATTTCGGATGATCATCAGGAAACGATAAAGAAGATTATCAGGAAATAATAATCCGGTTTTTATTTAACCCGCTGCACAGGATAGCAACTTAGGATTGCTAATAAATCGTGAGCTGCCACTAGCATTGGCAACTCACCAGCAAGGCTTGTCGACTAGACAATGAAATCCTTATTGTTCGGTTTAATATACCTGGTCTACAATCTTCGATGAATCACAATCAATTAATAAGGCAATGGCGGCAGACCAGATCGTAGAGTGACGAATCAATGAGTATTGTGTTGGACAAGTTCATGAAAATGAAACTTCACAAACGGCGTAAGCCGAATGAGGAATTAGCCAGAATACTGAATCCCATCACTCGATGAGAGATCAACTTTTACTGCAGGGTGTGGTCTTATCACACGCGGCAGTTATGGAATCAATTGTATCACCGACTCTGGAAATGGTTGACATGTGTGAAAGGCCTTTATAAGATGACGGCAGTCAGATGGTTGAAGACTAAATTCAAGGTAAACAAGAATCTATTTTACCACTGGAAGATTGCGCATCCATAGGGTGCAAGTGTTACATTCGTGATTGAACAGGAAGTGCCGTGTGAAGGGAGACTTTCAAGCACGGTTCTGTGGGAACACAGGGGTGTAATTCTCCTGCGCGACTCGACTATAGCCAATGGTAAAAAAACGACACGACAATGAATAGTCCGACCAAAGAAGCGCTACTTAAAGATTTTCTACCAAAACTTAACTTACAGCAGTATGTGCGTAAATATCAAGTATTTCGTTTTGTTTTTGAAGAAGACATAAGCCCTCCTGCAAAATTTCATACTCCCCGCCCTGAACATTGCATAACATTTTATGTGAGGGATTTTCAACGATTCAGTTATTTTGGCACTAGGGAGATTATCACTTACCCGAAATGTGTAATTAATGGTATGTATAATAAGCCCATATATCGATACGGCGGGCGGGACTTTTGGGCAATAAAAGTAGTATTACAACCAGCGGCACTGTATCACTTAATAGGAATTCATGTACAAAAACTAACAAATACTTTCTTAGATGCAGAAGATGTATGGGGCAATAACGTCCACCTTATTTGTGAACAGCTTAATTGTAGTACTGACCTCAATGAGATGATTAAACTGATAGAATTGTTTATGGAAAATTTAGTAAATAAGAGTATGAAACCATTGCATCCGATAGACAAAGTATGTCAGTATATGTTGCAATGGGAAGACCCTATTTCATTAGATTGGATTGCTGACCAATCTTGTTTAAGTGTACGACAGTTCATCAGAAAGTTTGAAGAACGTATTGGTATAAATCCAAAAATGTTCAACCGCATTATCCGTTTTGACAGAGCATTTCGTATGAAAAACAATCAACCCCATTTGGACTGGTTATCCATTGCTATTGCAACCGGTTACTATGATTATCAGCATTTGGTAAAAGATTTTAAAGCATTCACAAATCTTACGCCTACTGCTTTCTATGAATGTGAAAAGAAGGCTCCTGAACGTAGTTTTGGTTTACACGAAAGCTAAAAGATGTCACTTTTTTACCACTAAATCATAAAATCAAGTGACTAATTTTGTTTTCAATTAACTATTTTATACATAGAACAAAATTGTATGGAACGCAAAAACTTTCTTTCAACCGGAATATTAGGTGGTATTACCCTCTTGAGTTTCCCAACATTTATATCGGCACAAAAAAATATAAATAAAGAACCAGTCAACCCTTTTTACATTCCGCCAACAGAGCCACTTAAACCTGGTCCCGGCAATACAGATATCCGCACTATCATTCATTCCAAACAAACGAATAAGCAATTTTCGAATGTGGAAGTTGCCATTGCACCTAAGCAAATGGGACCATCTCCGCATCTGCATAAGGATTTAGATGAACTTATGTATGTACTTGAAGGTACTGCCACCGTTATGATTGGAAAAGAAATTTGCGAAGTAAAAGCAGGTGGCTGGAATTTTCGTCCTCGTGGCATTGTGCATTCATTCTGGAATGCAGATGACACGCCATTAAGATTTATAGATTGTTTTTTTAACCAAAATCATTCCAGATATGGTTAACAATAATTTAAACCCTGCTGCACCTGAAATTGCAAACAGGATTGCTGCCCTAGACAAAAAATTCGGAGTTATATGGTTTCATAACCAACGTCAAAGTATCATCGATAAATATGGACTGAAAGGATAATTTCAATACAAATATATTTACTCTAAGGCTACCTTCTCATAGACATGTAAGCGGAATCAGCTAACAGATTTAGGAACAGCGGCTCCTTCCATGTGTGTGCAGTGCGCGGAATTGAAAAATATGTACTGAAGGAAAAACCAACGACATGCCAATATTACCTGCCCACCAGCATAGTTAGGAACTTAGAGTATTGATTTTCATTAATTTGATTGAATCTACCAGGAGGCAGTTTTGCAATTCACGAATCCTTAGGGAGGGAATACAAAACCAAAAATTCCTGCGTGACCCGATAAGTCGCAAGTAAATAAATACTATATAATGTTATTTCAACCAAAACGCGATTGTAAACAATATTTTCCTGCTTAGTAATTTCAACGAATAGAATGTTTTTTGCAACATATTTATTGAATGTGGCCGGACATTCGACCCATCCGTATAATAGCTATTATGAGCAGCAGAGGTATCGGGTTCAAACATCATCACCGTGTACAGGATTTTGCCATACCATTTTAATGCGTAAGCTTTTTTACCTATTCGGTTGTAATAACTGTACAGCCAATAAAACGTATTGACCCTGACAGGCAATTTATCATTACTGCTGACCATCGACCAAACACCGCCCGAGTGAGATCGATACATTGCATTTCCAATCTCATCGCCCAACCATTTGCCCTTACCATATTGGCCTAATAGTGAAACCAAAAAAGTATCCCCATTTGTTACTTTATTTTTTTCAGGAGGAAATTCTTTGATAACATTCCTAAAGCAGAGCGTGAGTGTCATTGGGACGCGTCGTCCAAGGATTAAGTCTTCCTGGCTGGCATCTCTTTTATGCCGTGGATGGATGGGGTCCTGCTGCAGTATGATGCCATTTTGATCCACTACATCCATATCATGATAGGTCATGACATAATCATCATGCATCTCAAGGAAATCAACTTGCTTTTGAAGTTGTAAAGGGTCAGTCCAATAATCATCACCTTCACAGACCGCAATATATTTACCACGACAACGCGGATAATTGTAACGTGAGGGAATGCCGCGAATGCCTTTAGAATATTGATTTTCTTGCTGAAAAATGGGAAAGATTATGCCTGGATGCCTGGCAACATATTCTTCGATGATCTCTTTGGTTCCATCCGTGGAAGCGTCATCATGAATAACAATTTCAAACGGGAAATTAGTTTGTTGGCCAAGAATGGGATCCAGGCATTGCCTGATAAAGGGCGCATGGTTGTACGTCATGCAGGAAACTGAGACGAGCGGTAGACCACCATCACCATCCTTTATAGCGACCATTTTTCATTTGCTTTTGCCACTTTGCATGGATTGCCATACGCAATGCTATTGGGGGGTACATCACTTGTCACTACGCTTCCGGCACCGATGTAGCAATTATCCCCGATCGTAATTTGGTGCATGACAACCGTACCTGATCCCAAAATACATCCGCGACCAACTTTGACACTTCCTGACAAAACCACACCTGGATTAATGTCAGTATAATCACCAATAATATTATGATGACCAATTAAACTTCCTCGTTTAATGGTAACACCAAAACCAATGCGGCTTTGGGCGCTGATGATCACACCGGGTTCGATTAGAATGCCAAGATCCATTTCCAGACTGCGAGATACATAAGCATTGGGATGAATGACATTGGCATAGCATGCTTTGTCCAATTCCGCTGATGTAAGGAAAGATTCAAACACAGGAGACTTGTTATATGGCATGGAAAGACCAAAGATCACCGGCTTCGTTTTATCCGGCAATGAACCAAGGGGCATGATTGTAAATGAAAAATCTGAGGTGACAATCGTAGGTCCGAAATCAAGTGGTATGTTGTAAAAGATATCCATATGGTCGGCGAGACCTGCATCGGCCAGGACCTCCGAAATGGTACAAATAAAATCCTTGCTAATGCCCAGTACCTGGATGGTTTTCATCGTAGCTTATTATAAAAACCCAATGCGCCTAATTCAGGAGATGTATAAAGTGTTTTTTCATGAATGTCCATCAGGTGGT
Source organism: Bacteroidota bacterium (assembly GCA_030855005.1). GTDB lineage: Bacteria > Bacteroidota > Bacteroidia > Chitinophagales > Saprospiraceae > Opimibacter. The sequence goes on from JALYSC010000175.1 coordinate 6,002, forward strand.
GTACGCGCTGCACTAATTCGGTGTTAGTGCATAACCTGGATCTTTTTTCGTCCCACCAGATATTATCTTCCACACCCACACGAATACCATATCCCATGGCAATCGCAGAAGCATTTACTTTCAATTGTGATGCGCCTAAACCGGCAAATGCAATAAAGTGATCTGATGGAATTTCATTGAGCGCCATACCCATTTGTGAATACGTACCCTGAAAGCCAGCAATATTTCCAAACAATAAATTCCAGTAGACAGGTGCTGTGTGAATTCCTTTATTTAAAAGATATAATCCATAATTGATCATCCCAAAGTCAAACACTTCAAACTCCGGTACAACACCATACTCCTTCATTTTCGTAGCCAACCTGATAATCATGTCCGGAGAATTGACCGAAGCCTGGTTAGCAAAATTTAATGAGGACAACGTCAATGAACACATGTCCGGTTGAAGTTCGATTACTTCAGATCGTTTCTCAAATTCAGGAAAATTCCGGCCGGAGGTGCTTCCGCAAATAATCAAATCTGGGCAATGTTTTTTGACTCCTTCGAAGATTTCCCTGTATACACTTTTCTTATACGTCGGTTGCTCGTCCTCTTCTCTGGCATGCAAATGAGCAATCGTGATACCGATTTCATACGCCTGCTGAGTCTGTT
>JALYSC010000590.1 GCA_030855005.1 Bacteroidota bacterium
ATAGATATCAGGAATCTCACGGAGAAACGGGGATTCATTTCCTTTCACTGTAATGAGATATAATTTCTCTTTAGCTCGGGTCAGCGCGACATAAAATAATCGGCGCTCTTCTTCCATCAATTCATCATGCTTACTTTTCTTGATGACCTGGAAGATGCGGTCCTCCATCCAGATGTCCGGAAAACCACCAGAACCATACGTCAGTCCGAGGATAAAAACAACTTTTGCTTCAAGACCTTTGGCACCATGAATCGTCTTCGCCTGCGGAGCAAGACCCTTCTTTATAAATGTACCGCGAAGAGAAGGTTTGTCACTATAGGCTGCCGGACTATACATAACCGTCCTGCGATAGAGAAACAGGATGTCGTCATTTTTCAAACCGCTCTCCAGCAATTCCTGTACAGTCTTTACACAAAAATCTATGTTGTCCTGTTCGTCATGGCCGGCGTACACAACGATCTTGTGTTCGGACCGTTTGGAGGCAACGATCTCTTTGTCAATTTTAACCTTATTGTTTTTGATGACTTCATTACTCGCTCCTACGATATGATCTGTGCTGCGATAATTAAGGTTGAGTTTATGCTGCTCGCTTTCAGGAAAGTGTTTTTCAAACTCTATGATGTAGTTAACATTGGAACCACGGAATCCATAGATGCTCTGCCAGTCATCGCCAACGCAAAAAAGTTGTGCTCGGTCAGAGAGCAGGAGGTTGATAAGATCTACCTGTAGATTATTGACATCTTGAAATTCATCGACCAGGATGTATTTAAATTTTTGATGGTAATGATCCAGGATATCCTCCTGGTGATGCAATAATGAAATCGATCGGGAGACTAAATCATTGAAGTCGAGATATGATCGATCGATGCAATACGCTGTGTATGCATCCAATACAGGTAGTGCCAGTTCGTAAAAGGTTCGCACCCTGTCGTGCTGATCCTCAGCGGCACGACGTCTGACATCTTCGATATCTATGTTCGCCACCTTGATCATATCCAGGATATGTCTGACCTGCTCCACAAAGGATCTGATCTCTACCAGATATGATTTAAATTCCTCCTGAAAATTGAGCGTGCGGGTGTGCTCATAATTTGAGGGCAGACGACCCCGCACAATCCGGTCCAGCGTCAACTGGAAATAATAAGAATCTTTTGTTTCTTCTTCATATGTCCGGACATACAAGATCTTTCCTTTCTCAAATTGTTTTTGCTTTTGCTCCATGGGGTAACTTTTATTACTCACATGTTCGATATAGAGATTGGCATCCGGCAGATAAAAGTCTGGCCGAAATGGAAAGTCAACGACATTGATCTGAGGTTCATATTCGAACCGTATGTTGTGACGATACAACCAATCGGCGATAAACTGTTCTGATTGGATCGAACTTTCGTGCCGTTGAGCGAGGTGTAAAATTTCGCTTCCTGGCCTGCATATGTACTTGGTTTGCTCTTATGAATTTTATCGATCATAAAATCCAGAATGTATCGCTTCAGCTTCAGAAGAAATTGCGGATCCTCGCATTTTTGAATGACGATTTTATAGATGGCTTCGAAGATGGTTTCCGGTGCCGTGTATTTCAGAAACTCATCATCATCTTTCTGTTTGTCATCCCCAATGATCCGGAACCGGTTGTCAAATTCGTTGGCACCAAAACTCCGCAGGACGGTATAGCAGAAACCATGAAAAGTTCGGATGGTCAGTCCTTCGATCCATTTGCATTTACGCGTCCACAGAGATCGTTCGCGGTCCTTCTCTTTGTAATTGATCAGCTTGTTACTAAGTATACTTTGGTACATGCCTGTTTTATCGCATCCGGTAATCAGCCGGTCGATCATTTCATTGGCTGCATTTTTGGTAAAGGTGATCGCCAGAATGGCGGAAGGATGCACACCCATTTCTTCGATCAGGTAAATAATTTTCTGAAGCAGGGTTTTGGTTTTACCCGATCCTGCACCTGCCAAAACAAGAATTCGCTTTGATTCACTTGTGACAGCATCTCTTTGTTTTTGATTGAGGTCAGCGATGGAGTGAAT
>JALYSC010000591.1 GCA_030855005.1 Bacteroidota bacterium
GTCACATAACTTTTCAATTTTTTCAGTAGACAACAAGGAATTATACTGACCGAGCCGATCATCGATCATTATAAAATCATTACCTGCCCCCTGGTATTTATGAAATGGAATGGTTGCCATGAATGGAAAAGTATCCTTAAAAACTTCTGACTGCAAAGCTATGCAAATGAAACTGGCATTATAATGGCTTTCTATCCGTTAGAGTTCATCCATGCGCCTTGAAGGAATGCGTTAAAGTGCTCTTAAGATGTGATCTATCAAGTCACTGTTTGAAAAGAGGATTAAGTTTTCGCCTATATTTATTAATCAACCATCCTGCATGAAAAAGTACCTGCCATGTGTAATTACCGGCATTCTCAGTGCCAGTGGAGCTTTAGGCGTCTTTATGTTGATTGACAAACCAACCTTTTTATTAGATCCAAATGGTCATCAGGCTGTCTTGACCAACTACTCACCGTTCGATTACACACCCACTTCCTATTTCCCTTCAGGAAGCCCGGATCTGATACAAGCCGCTAATATGTCCAAGCAGGCAGTGGTATACATAGAGTCTCGATCTGCTACTCCTACCGGATATTTCAGAAAAAGTTATAGCGGCAGTACGGGATCAGGGGTAATTATTTCTTCGAATGGCTACATTGCTACCAATCATCACGTCATCGAAGAAGGAAATGACATTGTGGTACTCATGGACAACGGGCATGAATATAAAGCCAAAAAAATAGGATCCGATCCTTCTACAGATCTTGCACTGCTTAAAATTGATGCTAATGAGCTGCCCTATCTCACTTTCGGAAATAGTGATTCATTACAAGTGGGTGAATGGGTGATGGCTGTTGGAAATCCATTCCGTTTGTATTCAACTGTGACAGCAGGAATTGTTAGTGCCAAATCAAGAAACATCAATATCCTGGATGAAGCAGGAATAGAATCATTTATTCAAACGGATGCTGCGGTTAATCCGGGTAACAGTGGAGGCGCGCTGGTCAATACACGTGGGCAGCTTGTAGGAATCAATACTGCTATCATGACTTATAGCGGTCAGTATGAAGGATTTTCATTTGCTGTACCTGCTAATCTGGCTAGTAAAGTATTAGAAGATCTTAGGGAATTTGGTTCCGTACGTCGTGGATGGTTAGGAGTTGTGATTGGGCCAATGAACAGTAACACTGCAGATGAGATGGGCCTCACAGATGTATCAGGGGTTCTTATCGAACGCGTCAATAGTGCGAGTGCCGCAGAGGTTGCAGGTTTGCAATCCGGAGATGTGATCACCAACATTGATGGATGGAAGATCAACTCTGCTCCGGATTTTATGGGTAAGATAGGACAGCATAGTCCCGGCGATGTGCTGAAAATTGAATTTTTCAGAGATGGTAAAAAACGTGAAGCACAAGTGACATTAAGTAATAGCCGGAATGGAATCGCGAAAGATGTGTCCATCCTAAAAGAACCGGATGTCATCCTCGGTGAAATCGGAATGAATGTTCGCGACCTGAATACGTATGAAGAATCACGACTTTCTCGCGATGGAGTCATAGTAACAACCATCATCGAAGAAAGTCAAATTGCAGCCGTCAATATGGAAGTTGATTTTGTCATAACACGCATCAATGGTATTCCAGTTTCTACTGTTGATGATTTCAAGTCATTACTACAGCGCTCCGGATCGGAGATATATCTGCAGGGATATTATGAGCAGTTTCCTGGTGATTTTGCTTATAACCTAGTGCTGAAATAAAATCCATTGACCCCTGGGAATCGAGTACGCTCCCTTGTTTTCCCCTTCGGCAGGCTCAGGGACCGCGTTGGTTGAAACAAAATCCCAAATCCTCTGACCCCCGGGATAGGGATTTGGTAGTTGCCTTTAGGTAATTAGACGGTCCTTTATACCTGACTTATGAAAGGAAGTAAACCTCAGAATATTATTGACGGCCATTGGAACCTGACTTACGAAAGGCTGAAAAACTCAGAATCCAATTGACGGTCCCTGAGCCTGTCGAAGGGAATGAAAAGGGCACGCCCCCCATTT
>JALYSC010000592.1 GCA_030855005.1 Bacteroidota bacterium
ACAAACAAAAACTTCAGCTTTTTTTGGCTCTGAATATTTTTGGAATATTCGCTTTCTTTCGACGAATTTTTTCCTGCGGACCAATTTTTTATTCTGAAATTGGAGTTGTTAAGGATTGACTAAATAGTTTTTGATTTATCAGAATAAAAAACCCTCTCCGTAATGAGAGGGTTTTTTGCCTTATTGCTTAATCAACTTTTGTGTATAGGAAATATTATTCCCGCTGATATATAGCAAATAAATTCCGGAAGGCAGATCATTAAGACCATTAAGGCGGTCAGAGATATTTCTCTTCAGCACGCACGCGCCAACACTATTATACAATTCGGCAGCATAGGGTGTATTTGCAGAAGGAAATCCATCCAGTTCCACGTGATCATTTACACAAGTAGGAAAAACAGAAAGTTGGTTTGTTTCAGGTGCGGGCACATCCAGAATAAAGCTGCACGATTGAGGGGAAAATAAGGGCTGGCTGTTTTGCAAATAAGAAGAATCATTTACGCCCATACATCTCAACCTGTCATAAATAGAAATGCTCTGGTACGGAATTGTTCCTACAAGTCCGTAATTACCACCAAAACGTTCGTACCATATCACTTGAATCAGCGCTTGCGGTAAAGGATCATTATAATAGTATGGGTCAAGGATGTACTTGTAATAATATATGTTATTCAGTTGTATGGAATCGATTGAAGTGACCACTGCGTGGTATAAATAATTTTCGCCCACTATTTGAGTACTGACAAACACATTCCTGATCGTGTCTCCGACTTGTTTTGAAAAATCATATAATAAAAATTCCTGGAGCGAATCTTTAGGGTAATAATATACCTGTTGTAATGTGATATCCTCCCGGAGTCCACCAATAAACCCATACGCATCATGAAATACTTTATGGTAAACCCGGGCTCCCAGATTGGTGTCATTCCCAATGCCCGCAGGAATGCTCACAGAGCCATAGGCATGGCTATTCGGTCCTAACCTGTAATCAATTTCCCATGACGATGCAGAGACAGCAAAAGGGCGATAGGAATGTTGCGCCATCAGACAAGATGCTGACAGTAATACGAGTAAAAGAACGTTTACTTTTTTCATGGTTATTGCTGCTTATTCGCTGAAGATAATTATTCTTTTTGTGTACGTCTTTTCATTGGTGGTTACACGGGCAAAATAAATTCCTGCTGGTTGGTCCTTCAAATCAAGCTGGAAATTATGCACGCCTTTCATATTATAGTCGGCAACCAGGTGACCATTGATATCGAATACAGAAATTTGTCGCAATTCAGCTTCGTCCTCTTCTTCTACAGTCAACAGCGCGATTGAAAATTGCCCGGTTGATGGATTTGGGAAAATCGTTACTTCTTCTTCGCCTTCGATGAACTGGTCGCCTTCATTTTCGTTGTCATTACCGCCCTCACGTTGAAGAAAGCTATTTGACGATCCATCACAATCATGAATAAAAGCATGAAAAGCACAATTTTGGGCTGCGGAAAATCCTGCCTGAAGCGTGATCATGTTTCCCGCACGGTAATCGATAGTTGTTGCAGTAGCAATCATGGATTGGGAAGTAATATCTCCCCGCGTTTCCCAAAAATACGAGCTTGCAACCGTGCTGTTTCCAAATGTCAGGAACAAGTGCTGGGAACAGTATAAATTACGTTCCCATACTCCTCTTCCAAATTGACTGACACGGATCTTATTGATCTTGTAGTTAATATCAATGCCGCTGCCTCCAATGTGTGGAACGTCTCCAAACCGGAACCATCCATGCGTAGAAAACCAGTTGCTATTGGTAAAAAATACACCCTGATCAGTTGCCAGATAAATGGCACCGGCGCTCATTTTTTCGAGGCAAATTGCCCCAGCCCCTGAATTCGGTAGATTAGAGGTAAGGTTAGTACATGTGCCGGAACTGCATGTATTAGGAAGCACAATCGGAGGATTTGAAAAATCGATCTTATACAACATTTCAGTTCCGCAATTCACATTCGGTCCCGGGCCAAATTCAGTGGATGAATTATAAGAAACGT
>JALYSC010000593.1 GCA_030855005.1 Bacteroidota bacterium
GCTATCATGACAGACCAAAAGGGCGAATTGTGGATTGCTATGCATTGCCTTGATGGAAAAGCCAGGCTGATGCGGCTTCATCAACCTCCCAAAGTGCAGGATATTTTTGCATTTCCGGTCGAGGTACTAGAGAGCGAGCATTCATTTATCACAGACTGGTATGTGGATCCTGGAAATATTTTTTGGATCGGCACCAAGCAGGGATTATTTTCTTTTAATCCAGCATCGCAGAAATGGAAATATTTTCATATTGATCACACACAAGAAGGTGCATTGTCGAATAATCAAATTCTCACTATTTGTCCTGATCCTGCTTCACCTGACAAGTTTTTGTGGATCGGAACAGATGGTGGTGGCCTGAATTTATTTGATATCGAGAAAGAAACCTTCAGTCATTACACTACGGAGGACGGTTTGCCTAATAATGTAATTTATGCTGTCCAAACCGATGCTCATGATAACCTGTGGTTGAGTACCAATCTCGGACTTAGCAGATTTGATCCTGCAACAAAAAATGTTTGGTCGTTCACAAGTGATGATGGTCTTCCGGGAAATGAATTCAACAGAGCGGAATATGGGAAAGCTGATGATGGCAGATTATATTTTGGTGGGGTAGAAGGCGTTATAAATTTTGATCCTGAAGTTTTTTATACAACTTCGACACCATCGCCCATCGTGATCAACAGGTTGAAGCTTTCCAATAAAGAAATATTCTACACTGCAGTATCAAAAGATGATTCAGGCGATGATTATAATTTGCCCGCGCCTTTGGAACAACTGCAACAACTGACTTTTCCCTATACCGAACGAATGATCACGCTTGGATTTTCATTACTCGATTTCACTAATCCCGCCGGTAATAAATACCGGTATAAGTTATACATTCTTAGTTTCCGGCCGTAATAGCAATAATGTATGGTCAGTTCCTGCAAGCATGCAGTTGATTATTCGTCCACCCTGGTGGGGTACTTGGTGGTTTAGAAGTATGGTCATTATTATGTTGGCAGGTGGAGTCTATTCAATCTATCGTTACAGACTTCAACAAGCTATGAAGCTTCAACATCTGCGTAATCGTATCGCTGCGGATCTGCATGATGAGATTGGAAGTACGCTCAGTAGTATTTCTCTGGCAGGTACTGTCATACGTCACAAGTTGAAAGCAAATCATCCGGAAGTGGATGGGCTGTTACACAAGATCAATCACAACACACAGACGATGATGGAAGCGATGAGCGACATCGTATGGGCTGTGAATACTAAGAATGATCGATTTGACCAGGTACTGCACCGAATGAGAGCATTTGCTGTTGAGATCCTCGAGCCCAATGATATCACAGTCCATTTCGATAGCAGTCCGAATATCACGCACTTGCATCTTGACATGCAACAGCGTAAAAATTTATACCTGATCTTTAAGGAAGTGATACATAATGCTGCAAAATATGCGCAGTGCGATAATGTTTGGGTCATACTGGAGTATACGCATGGTAAGCTGAAGATGGAAGTCCGGGATGATGGTGTGGGTTATGACATGCAACCAATAAAAGAAGATATGATACATGGATCGGACACTGACCTAATCAGGAAATCGATGGGGGGCAATGGAATTCATAACATGTATCAGCGTGCTCTTGAGTTAAGAGGAAAACTGGACATACATGCATCACCTGGTCAGGGAACGAACGTGACACTGGTGTTTGCTGTGTAGTGAATCCAACTAACTTATAGAATCATTGAAATGAACGATTGCTAATTTGGAATTAACATATCAATTTTGCTGTATGAAGACTATTAAGATTGCTGTATTTGATGATAACCAGCCAAGACGCGAGTTGCTGGAGATCCTGCTTGATTCTACAGAAGGTTATACATGCACAGGTGCGTATGAAGATTGCAGAGAAGTCCTGCGTCATATTGCAGGCGATCCACCTGACGTAGTCCTGATGGATATTGATATGCCGTATGTTAATGGAATTGAAGGGCTTACATTGATTAAAAAACATTTTCCACACGTAAAAGTCCTAATG
>JALYSC010000176.1:0-4183 GCA_030855005.1 Bacteroidota bacterium
GTCCTGCGCCATGCACGATTCCCTTCAGGACTTTTGGCTGTTGACGTTCGCATACAGGACATGCCCACATCATCACTGTAGAAAGGAATAGTACAATTAGCAGACTTACCCGTTTCCAGATTTGATTATTCACTGGCAGCAGTTTTTATTTTGATGAAATCAAGGATTTTCTTCACAGCTTCTACAGAGAGGGTGTCACCTGTATTACCCCATGCATGACGTTCGTAATTGATGATGGCTGTTACTTCGTGTTCTGTCCATTCCATGTTAGTGCCGATGCCGGCCATGACACTATATTCAGGTCGCGCATCGTATCCATTCATGATGATGTCGACATACAATTCAAGATTCTCGCCTGTGACGATTGGACTTCCTTTCAGTGGAGGGAAAGCACCTTTGAGTCCTTCTCCATTTTCCTGGTGACAACTCTGGCAATTAGCTACATAGAGTTCATGACCATCTATCACTGAAGCATCTCCGCCGTCTGCCTTTTTCTTTTTCGCTTCATATAGGAAAGTCATTGGTTCCACTGCTTCCGGAAGTGGTAGTTGTTTTAATGATTGCAAATAAGCAATCAGTTGCAAGACTTCTTTTTTTGCTACCACCTCACCTTCTTTACCATGCATAAATGACTTGGGAACACTTACGATGACATCACTTTTGAGTGGATTTTTCTTTATTTCAAAAAGCCATTCAAATCCTGGCATTATCGATTGCTCCACGACGATACGTGGGTTGTAGAGATGCATCAGGTGCCAATCAAAAATGGGTTGACGATTACCTACATCGGTGAGATCGGGACCGGTGCGCTCTGTACCCATTAGTGTGGCGGTATTTTGCCAGAAGCTGGTGCGAGTCATATTAGCATAATCAGCAGCAATGCCCGGACGCGCGCCGAAGACGCGATCCATATCGACATTGCGCACTTGTTGTGTATGACATGCGACACAGCCTTCACGGATGTAGATGAGTTTGCCGGCGAGTGCGTCACCTGTGAGTGGCTCGCTATCGGGTAGGGGAGCATTATTTTTTTGATTCTGGATCGCCGGCATGATTGCGGTCAGAAACGTCAGGATTAAAAACAGCAATCCGGCGATCGGAAACAGTTTTCGATGATCATTAAATACATTCATCTTTCTGTAGATTAATTCATTTGATTTTCAGTAGTCAATATTTTATAAGCCTCTTTTTTCACATCCACATCTTCGACTTCCTGGTGTACCATGCGGAAGAAATTATAAGCGAAAAATAAATGCGATAAGAACATGAGGCTGCCTCCAATCGCACGCCATACCCAGTAGTCAAACATCATGACAACACTGTCTATGAAAGGCTTCTGATCCATCCACATCACACCTTTGAGTGTGGCACCGATAGAGAGTGGTACTGCATAAAGAAGGAGACCGACGAAAGCGAGCCAGAAATGTGCTCCAACCATATGTTGCGGTGGTTCTTTTCCGGTAAGTCTGGGAACAATTGCATAAGCTCCACCCCAGATAGCAAATGTGATGATGCCATAGAATCCCAAATGTGAGTGCCCTACTGTGAAATCTGTAAAGTGCCACAACAGGTTAGTGGCTCTGAAAGCCTGCGCTGTACCCTGCATGGATATTATGAAATAATACACAACAGCGACAAGAAAAAATGGAAGTGTATAACTGTTAGCAACCTTACCCCACTGTCCTCTAAAGGTCATCGTGAAATTGATGGTTCCTGCAACCACCGGAATGATCATGCCTGCGCTTCCAACTATTGCTACTGTCTGCAGCCACCATGGAATAGCACTAAATACAAAGTGGTGTGTACCGATTATTGTATAAAACAGGATCTGTGTCCAGAAAGCAAGGATCCCAAGACTGTATGCATAGATTGGTCTGTTGAGTTGTTGTGGAATAAAGTAGTAGAGCAGACCCAGCGTAAAAAGTGTAAACCACATCCCCACACCTGAGTGCATGTAATAACCCTGTATGATCGTTTCACCCAATCCATTTTGCCAGAAAGGCAGATAGGCAGTCAGTGCGATGATGATGGTAAAAATGATGGAAGAAATAATATACCAATTGGAGATATAGATTTCTTTTGAAGTTCTCCTCGCTACTGTCATGAGGAAATTGATCAGGGTGAGAATCAGCGCTACTGCAAATAATGCCATGATAGGCCATATATATTCACGGAATTCACCACCACCATTATTTATTCCTGCCATAAGACTCAGTGTACCGAGTGCCACCATGGCATTGATGAGGACGAGGGCTGTCCATCCCCAACTGATTTTAAATATTTTTGTATTGCTAACAGTTGGTACGACGTAGTATCCCAGACCAATAATGCCTAGAGAAGCCCATCCCCAAAACACCATGTTAGTATGAACCGGACGAAGACGACCAAAGCTTAGCCAGCTTGTAGTATCGATTTCTGGTGCCACAAATTTGATACCTACATATTCACCAATGGAACTACCAAGCACAAGCCAGAAAACAGAACAGCCCAGGTACCACAGGATGAGCTTTGTAATATCAGGACTCAGTGATGGTCGTGGTGTTGCTTTTTTCTTGACAGCAGTAAAATGTACTTCAAGTTCATTACTTACATTTTGTACTAGCCCACGTTCATCATAAGGATGTTCTTCTCCTGACAATTCATCATGACGTAGTGAATATTGCCCTGATTGTTCTTTTCTCATCTCAGCCAGAAAGGCTTTATCTCCGTTTGCTTTGAGATTTTCAGCTAATTGCTCGGCTTCTTTTCTTTTGTTGCGGTTTTGAAAAATTTTGACTGCATTATTTGCCTTGACAAGTGCGAAGACAGCTCCAAGCAATACCGGAATCATCACCAGGACAATAGTAATCAGGATGCCTGGTTGATTGAGCAGAGGCTTTTGTATTTTTTCTGTAGCCTGTGCCATCAATGGCACCACACCTGCAGTCAAAAAAATCGCGATGAAAGCTGAAAAAAATTTCCATCCTTTTTTCAATGATTTTTTCATTGGAGTGATTTTAGCCATTCCTGATGATTCTCTGGCCATGGCAATGGTTTTTTGATTACGGTTGTAGAGCAGGGCTATCACCACCATGAGTGGTAGTATGACCAGAGCTATCAGACCAGGCAACAGGAAAGTCTCTGATCGGATGGTCAGTATGTTTTTTGTTTCACTTGCTGTGAGAAGCCAGGGTGTCGTCAGGGCTGATAGCAGGAGGATTGATTTCTTCATTTTCTGTGCAATAATTACATGCTGTAAGAAGACTCAAAAATCCATTGTAATGCATGGATGGCGCATGACCATAATCAATCAATGAGTTGATTGTAGTAGGTATTCCGGGAATATTTGTGGCAATTACGCTAAAACTGGATGACTGAGCGAATTCCTGCATTTATAGAATGGTGACCGCCAGCAGATGCATCAGCATGGGTTCCTTCAATAAGTTCAGCATAATCCTCCAACACGTATTGTTACTTAAATCTTCCTGAGTATTGTATCCATATATTTTCCTGGAGAGAAGTACCTCCTCTTATGTAAGGCCAATCAGATGAGAAGGAAGATTGGGTTGTTGCATCATGGGGTTATTTTACTCATGACAGTAATAAGTTAGCAAAGAACTTTGTCATTAAAATGAGTTTAAATGATAAGAATCAGCCTGGTTATTGATCTGTGTCAATATTATTAGCTAATGTCTATTTTAATTTTGCATGTTGGTAGAGTAAGGTAAGTTGAATAAAATGGACATCCTTCGTTTTTAAAATTGAACTTGAATCCCATAACTGATGATTAATGGCACTTTCGGTTAATGCATTTATCTTTAGTGCTATACGACCATGAACAATCATTCATTCATGGAATCAGAACTACATTATGCCTGAAAACCTAAAGGAAGCCAGTGATAACCTTCATCACTTTGAAGCCCTGTTCAACTTTGCAACAATGGGCATACTTATTACGAACAGTGAAGGCCGGATCACAGCAATCAACCCTTTCGCTTCAAAGGAATTTGGATATGAGCAGCAGGAACTGATCGGAGAAAGAATCGAAGCACTGATCCCGACACGATATCGCCCGCATCATGAAGGTCATGTGGAAAATTATATGAAACGCCCTCAAACAAGACCGATGGGTTTGGGAATGGACCTTTTTGCTTTACGAAAGAATGGGACAGAATTTCCTGTGGAAGTCAGCCTTGGAAATTTT
>JALYSC010000176.1:4193-6636 GCA_030855005.1 Bacteroidota bacterium
AAAAAGAATGAAAAATTTGTCATCGCCTTTATCTCCAATATTTCTATTCGAAAGGGGTCAGAATTGGAAATCAAAAAGCTGAATGACGAACTGGAACACACAGTTGAACAGCGTACCGAGGAATTAACGAATGCGATGCACCAACTTGAAGAGTCGAAGGAAGAATTGTCAAAAGCCCTTGATACGGAAAAGGAATTAGGTGAGCTGAAATCGAGGTTTGTATCGATGGCATCTCATCAGTTTCGTACACCTTTGAGTACCGTACTCTCATCATCTTATCTTATTCAGAAATATGTCACGGCAGAGGAGCAAGGTAAACGTGAGAAACATCTCGAACGAATAGTATCCTCTGTCAACATGCTCACCAGCATCCTCAATGATTTCCTGAGCCTTGGTAAAATTGAAGAAGGAAAAATTCAGGTTCGATTAAGTGAGTTTAACATAGAGGAAAGTGTCAGAAGTATCACCAACGAAATCAGGGACAGCCTGAAAGAAGGTCAGACAATTCGTTATAGGCATAATGGTAATCAAATGGTCTATCTGGATTCCGTATTGTTTAAACATATTTTATTGAACCTTATCTCCAATGCGAGTAAATTTTCAGATGAAAACAAGACTATCGAAATCACTACTGAAGTCCGTGATATGGTGCTTTCTTTATTTGTCAGGGATTATGGATTGGGAATATCAAAAGATGATCAAAAGCATCTGATGGAGCGTTTTTTCCGGGGTAGTAATGTGGCGAATATTCAGGGCACCGGGCTGGGACTTCATATTATTTCTAAATATGCTGAGCTGATGAATGGGAATGTAGAATGTAAAAGTGAGTTGGATAAAGGAACTGAATTTATTATCCGCTTTGATTTTAAAGAACAATTATCATAGCTATGAAGAAAATATTATTGATCGAGGACAATGAAGACATTCGCAATAATACTGCTGAGATCCTTGAGCTGGCCAGTTATGAAGTGGAAGTTGCAGAAAATGGAAAAAGGGGTGTTGAAAAAGCAATACGTTTTCTTCCTGATCTGATTATTTGTGATATCATGATGCCTGAGCTCGATGGTTATGGTGTGCTACACGCTATTCAGAAAAATGAAACGATTCGCAATACACCATTTATATTCTTAACTGCTAAAACAGAGCGGGGTGATTTTCGTAAAGGAATGGAATCAGGAGCTGATGATTATATCACCAAACCATTTGACGGAACAGAATTACTCCAGGCTGTAGATAGCAGGTTGAAAAAAATAGAATGGCTGCGACAGAAAACGTTATCAGGACTCGATGGATTACAAACACTTGTCAAAGAAACTTCGGGACAGGATCCCTGGATAGCACTGACGGAGGATCGTAATATCAATACATACAAAAAAAAGCAAATCATTTATTCAGAAGGAAATCATCCTAACCGTCTTTACTATGTGCTGAGTGGAAAGGTCAAAACTTTCAAATCAAATGATGACGGAAAGGAATTGGTAACCAATCTCTATAATGCCGGCGATTTTTTTGGTCATGTTGCGCTGATGGAGGGGAATATTTATTGGGATAGTGCTGAGACGCTTGAAGAATCATCGCTTGTAATAATTCCTAAAGAAGATTTTGATGAACTGATGAACCGACATCCTGAGGTGTCCAGGAAATTCATTCAGATACTCGCGCATAATATTGCTGAGAAAGAAAGCCAGTTATTGGCGATTGCTTATAACTCATTGCGTAAAAAAGTAGCTGATGCGTTGTTAACTGTTCAGCGCAAATATCATGATGGTAAGCAGGAGCAATTTACGATAGATATGAGCCGGGAGAGTCTGGCTAATATTGCAGGTACGGCAACAGAATCGCTGGTTCGCACATTGAGTGATTTCAGGAATGAAAAACTCATTGATATTCGTGATGGTGCGATCACGATTATAGATTCTGGCAAACTCGAAAGGTTACTTAACTAAGTCCCAACTGAAGATTATAAATTTTCGGAAAGAAAATCGTAGAAGGCTGATTTCAATTTATTGAAACGAAGTTCCGCAGCAGTGATCTGCTGTTGTAGGCTTGCTCTGAGCATGCTGATATCTTTATTATTCCGACTTAGCGAGTCCAGGGTAAGCATGCGATCCATTTCGGCGATGTTGTGACGCAGGAGGTGGAGTATTTCCTCTTCATTCAGCACCTGATCCTGGTAGTATTCTATACGGGTCAGCAGAGTGATATCGAAATTATCAATGAGGATCTCGGAGAGACGGGTCTTCATCTGAATATTTTCATCTGTCATATATTCAAGGGATCGCTTCCATGCGTTGCTTTCAGTCTGCAACTGTCTCATCTTCATATCCTGCATACTCTTGTTATTAGATGCTTAATGGAAAGAGGAGTTGATATGGCAGACAGTATGGTTTTCATTGAAACTCAATTACGTTGACCTGGTATATTTTAAGGGTTAAAGATCCTG
>JALYSC010000177.1 GCA_030855005.1 Bacteroidota bacterium
GAACACAGCACCGGGTCCCCAGTCGCGTGTCCAGGCTGCGTCTTCTCCGAGGGGGGCAGGAATAAATTTTACCTGGTTGGGTTTGATACCCCATTTGGTGAATATTGCTACTGCATCCTTTTGCGCCTGCATTCCCTGGGCTACTACATAGAGTCTGGTGTCATTTGCGAGGGCCATGACTAATTCTTTTGGAATCCATAGAGGCCATGAGATCAGGACACCGATGGCGGGTTCCCATTCTGCGGCCATGCGCGGCCTGCCAGTGGGGCTGTATGAAGTGAGGTCTTTCGCTTCATTGAGATGGATGTATTGAGCTGGAAGCTGAGTGGCAATGAGGAGCGTGAAGAGGAGGAAAAAGGGGGTCTTGCACATGGGGTGAAAGATAGAGAATTTGGGATGGTGGATGCGTGAAATGGAGGGTGTCGCTGAAAGTTTGGTATATTCAAAATATACGTAACAATGTAAAATATCCTTATGTGTTATTGATTGATAATGAGTACGATAATTCCTGTACCCGTTTTCTTCCGTTTCGCTAACGGCTTCGGCACCATACGACCAAAACTTAAAGTTAATTTCTATAATGGTGTAGCCAAAACGCTTTGAAAATTGATTTCTACGAATTCACTGTTGGTACTTTCATCGAAAATGAATTTCTAAGAATTCAGTTTTGAGTCACCAAGTGAAAATGTATTTCTACGAATTCAGCTTCACTCACAAGGCATAAATTGATTTTTACGAATTCAGTTTTGAGTCACCAAGTGAAAATGTATTTCTACGAATTCAGCTTAACTCATATGGCGAAAATTAATTTCTTGGAATTCCATTGTGACACCCTTACCAAGTGTTTCTAACAAGAGTGTAACAAAACAAATCAAATGATTATTACCTACTCAGTCAGCTTTGATCATCATAGAAATTAAGAATTAAAGGTGGCTGACCAAATATGAACAATCACTAGATTAATCAAAAACATAGGCTGAATATTGAATTACAAGCGTCCAAAATAAATCATGCAGACTTATGCTTAAGGCTTCCACGCTGTTTTAATTATCTTATAAAATAAGTATCAAAGGTAGCTGAGCAGGTAAGAACAACGACTAGTTTAATCAAAAACTAGCATGGATGTTGAAATAAGAAAAATCTAATACGTCGAAGCCACCGGTGTGATTAATACTTTTAATCTGGGTTTAATAATTTACTTATAATCAAAAAAGGCATCCAACTTCCGCTGAATACCTCTTAATTTATTCTAATGAAATTTACTTTCTAACACTAAACTAAAAACTTTACTTTTTATCTTTTAGTTTTTAGCTTTTATCTCTTAAGATCCGCACATCACACACCCCTCCTCCATCGTACACACCGGCCCCATAACCGACACATCCATAATCGGATCCATCGAATCAAGACTCTTCGTTTCTGTCAGCACGTTACTGGAGATAGAAGGTTTCTCAACAGCACCCGGCATGTCAAGCTTGTCCATTGTATCCTGGCGAACATATTTGCGCTGGTGCTTATCACTAAGTGTAAATTTAATAGGATCCACAGCAGCTTTGCTACGCAAGTAATACATTCCTGTCTTGAGACCTTTAGACCACGAGTAGAAGTGCATGCTGGATAGTTTACCCATTGTAGCATTCTCAACGAAGAGATTCAAACTCTGACTCTGGCAGATGAATGCGCCACGGTCTGCAGCCATATCGATAATTGCTTTCTGGCTGATCTCCCACACTGTCTTATAACGTTCTTTGAGTTCCAATGGTAATCCTTCGATATGCTGAACACTACCATTGCTCACGATAAGAGCTTCTTTCATTTCTTCATCCCACATGCCCAGACGGATCAGGTCGTTCAATAGATGTTTATTGACGACGATATATTCTCCACTGAGTGTACGCCGAGTATAAATATTACTGGTGTAAGGTTCGATACATTCATTGTTACCGAGGATCTGGCTTGTAGATGCCGTAGGCATTGGCGCTACGAGCAAACTATTACGTAGTCCTGTTTTTGCGATATTTGCTTTCAGTTCTTTCCAGTTCCAGCGCTCAGAAGGCTCAACACCCCACATGTCGTATTGTAGTTCACCTTTACTTGAGGGAGAACCAGGGAATGATTCGTAATGACCATCACGCGATGCAATCGAATTTGATTCACATAGTGCAGCATAATAGATAGTCTCAAAAATTTCTTTATTCAACGTGCGCGCTTCAGGACTGTCAAACGCGAATCCCATCAGAATGAAAGCATCAGCTAATCCCTGTACTCCAATCCCTATAGGGCGGTGACGCATATTGCTGTTTTTTGCTTCCGGAATAGGATAATAGTTGACATCAATTACTTTATTCAGATTGCGTGTCACTACGCGGGTGATATCATAAAGTTGTTTGTGATTAAACTCTCCATCATTCACATATTTCGGTAAAGCAATTGATGCAAGATTACATACAGCTACTTCATCAGCAGAAGTGTACTCCATGATTTCTGTGCAGAGATTGGAAGAACGAATGGTGCCGAGGTTTTTTTGATTACTCTTCTTGTTAGCCGCATCTTTGTAAAGCATGTAAGGTGTGCCGGTTTCAATTTGGCTTTCGATGACTGCGCTCCAGATGTCCTGTGCTTTTACCACTTTGCGGGCACGGCCTTCGCTTTCATATTTGTGATACAAGGCTTCGAATTCTCCACCATACGTATCGCATAGACCAGGTGCTTCATTAGGACAGAAGAGTGACCAGTTTTCATTGTTTTTTACGCGCTCCATGAATAAGTCGCAGATCCACAATGCGTAGAACAGATCTCTGGCGCGGTTTTCTTCTTTACCATGATTTTTCTTAAGTTCAAGGAATTCGAAGATGTCAGCATGCCATGGTTCGATGTATACAGCGAAAGCACCTTTACGTTTGCCTCCTCCCTGGTCTACATAACGAGCAGTGTCATTGAATACGCGGAGCATTGGAATGATACCATTGCTGGTACCACCTGTTCCTTTGATATAGGATCCGGTTGCACGAATATTGTGAATGCTCAATCCAATACCACCTGCACTTTGACTGATTTTTGCGCAACGTGTCAATGTCTCGAATATACCTTCTATACTATCATCGACCATACTCAATAGGAAGCAGCTGCTTAATTGTGGTTTTGGTGTGCCAGCATTGAACAGTGTTGGTGTGGCGTGGATAAACCATTTTTCAGACATCAGATTATACGTCTCCACTGCAGATGCAATATCATTTCCGTGGATGCCCACTGATGCTCGCATCAACATGTGTTGCGGACGTTCCACTACTTTACCATTCATCCGCAGCAGGTAAGAACGCTCCAGGGTTTTGAAACCAAAATAATCGAAGCTGTAATCGCGGTCATAGATGATGGCACTATCGAGTAGATGCGCATTGTTGCGGATCGTTTCGATGGTGATATCACTGATGAGACCGGCTTTCTGATTGGTAACAGGATCTACATAGTTGTAGAGTCCTTCCATCGTTTCGCTAAATGACTTATTGGTATTCTTATGAAGATTGGAGATGGCAATACGGGCTGCGAGCATCGCGTAATCTGGATGTACTGCTGCCATGGTAGCAGAAGTTTCTGCAGCCAGGTTGTCAAGGTCTGAGGTGCTTACCCCATCATAAAGACCTTCAATAACTTTCATTGATATTTTAATCGGGTTGACGTGATCACTGAGACCATATACGAGTTTTTTTACCCGGGCGGTGATCTTATCGAAACTTACTTCTTCACGTTTTCCATTTCTTTTATTGACTTGCATGAGACGAGGGATTATAGTTGATTAGGGAGGAGAATGATATACTAGAAATCTTCATTGATGGAGAAAATCTGGTCTTCACGGGTACCCATGACACCTGCTTTCTGATAATCACCAACACGTTTTTCGAAGAAATTGGTCTTGCCTGTGATCGAAATGAGTTCCATCCACTGGAATGGATTCTCGGCATTGTAAACTTTACCAACGCCCAGTGCGGTAAGCAACCTATCTGCAACAAACTCGATATACTGACACATGAGATCCGCATTCATCCCAATTAGTTTGACGGGCAAAGCGTCGCTAACGAATTCTTTCTCAATCATGACGGCATCCATAATAATATCGCGCACGACATTTGGATCAAGACGTTCTACAAGGTGATTATTATATAGAAGGCACGCAAAATCGCAATGCATTCCTTCATCACGGGAGATCAACTCATTGGAGAAGGATAGTCCTGGCATGAGTCCTCTTTTCTTAAGCCAGAAAATGGAACAGAAAGAACCAGAGAAGAATATACCTTCTACTGCTGCGAAGGCAATCAGTCGTTCCTGGAAATTTCCTTTATCGATCCACCGGAGAGCCCAATTAGCTTTTTTGCTTACACAGTCAAGCGTATCCATGGCGTTGAATAGGAAATCTTTTTCTTTTGGGTCTTTAATATATGTGTCAATCAGGAGGCTGTAAGTTTCGCTATGGATATTCTCCATCATGATCTGAAAGCCATAGAAAAACTTGGCTTCCGTGTATTGAACTTCACTGAGAAAATGTTCAGCCAGATTTTCATTGACGATGCCATCACTTGCGGCAAAGAAGGCAAGAACATGTTTGATAAAATGGCGCTCATCATCATTGAGCTTGGTGCTCCAGTCAACAAGATCCTGCTGAAGATCAATTTCTTCCGCAGTCCAGAAATTAGACTGTGATAATTTATAAAACCTCCAGATGTCATGGTGCTGGATGGGGAAGATGACAAAACGGCCTGGATTGTCCTGGAGAATGGGCTCGATCTGCGTACTGGTCATGGCATCATTGTTCATTAGGTTTACTGTTTATTGGTTGTCTATTCTGTTTCAATTCCCGTTTTCACTAGAGGTGACAATTCCCCGGCTCTCTCTTTGGCCCTTCCGGCCGGAGACAGCGACTTCCTGAGTGAAAACCGAGTGTTTCGGTTTTCTCAGGTGGCAATCAATCCCTAACTATGTGATCTTAGGTATCCAAATCAGGAGGAGAAGGCGTCTTTTGGTTGGATACGGATGCACCTCTGATTTGATGGCTCTAAATAAATGAAGTTTTTATTTAATATGAAATCATTTTATCCACATCATGTGGAGAAAATGTATAATATGTTGAAATCGTGAGGTATACACACTAAAAAAAATATTGTTCGTGTGTAAAACTTTTGGAAATTCCCATTTAAAGGCAATGTAAAGCCAAAAAACGACGTTTTTTTTGATTAAAAGTCCCTCTGGATGAGAATTTTTTGTAAGAAAAACAGTGACTTGGCGCAGGCCAGGATCCCGAACCTCTTCTAAAAGAGATTCTTACGTCTGAAGAACCAGACAAGGAATAAACTGAAAGATCCAGCCAATATTAAGATGATGTAAAAAGCCCCGTGGTTAGTCTCGAAGGGCAATTTTACATTCATCCCGAAAAAACTGGCCACCAGAGTGGGTACCATCAGGATAATCGTGATCACAGTGAGTCGTTGGATAAACGTGTTAAGATTGTTGGAAACGATAGAAGTATAGGCTTCCATTGTTCCGCTGAGGATGTTAGTGTAAATATTAGCCATACTCAGGGCCTGGCCATTATCAATGATGATATCTTCGAAGAAATCGCTTTCATCCTCATTCTCGCCGAGTCGCAGAAAATCTGTCCTTTTGATCTTAATCTTGAGAAGTTCGTTGGAACTAATTGAATTCACAAAATAGACAAGACTCTTTTCTATCCGCAACAATTGTTTGAGCTCCGAATTACGGCTGGAGTTGTACAATTCGTTTTCAATAATATTTCGTTTGAGATTCAGCTTCTTAAGGCTGTCCATAAACCGTAATACATTTTGCTCGAAAATCTGCAGGACAAACATTTGTTCATTGGCCGGATCGAATCCTTTTACGCGACCATCAATAAATCGTTGAATAATTGGATTCTCATACGGGCATATAGTCATCACGTGATCCTGTGTCAGTATGATACCAATGGGAGCAGTGATATAGACGGCTTCATTTTCCCTGTCGATATCATTCAGCATTGGAGTATTTACCAGGATCAAACGGATATCATCTTCACGCTCATAGCGGGAGCGCTCGTCTACGTCAAGAGAGTCTGTAAGGAAATCGATTGGAATGGAATGTGATTCTGCGAGCTGCTCCAGCTCCTCCGGCTCAAAAGGAGGAGATACGTTAATCCAACAGGAAAGCAATGGCTTGTCCAGCTCGGTAAGACGTCCGTCTACGATGTGATAATAACGGGTCATGACAACTGGAGCTTTCCATTTACAGATGAACAATTTTAGTTTGCGCGCCGAAGATAGTTAAAACGAGGAGAAAGTGAGAAAGTGAGAACGAGAGATCGTGAGAATCGAGAGATAGTAAGAATCGTGAGAAAATGACATAGTGAGATTAATGAGAATTATTAAAATCTCTGAGATTAAGATTTGGCAAAATTGTTGACTAAAAGTTCATCTTCTCATCAATGCCATATAAAATCAAGCATTCCTCGAAAATCAATCTCAAATTGCAAATCATTATTGGTCCTGGAGGGACCACACTTACGAAACCGCGAGTGGAACCCGCGGCAGATATGCAGCCCGCAGGGTTGCGTCTCAAGTATGAT
>JALYSC010000594.1:0-870 GCA_030855005.1 Bacteroidota bacterium
CTCCTCCCCTTATTTGCCCTGTCGCAAAAAGAGATAGTGCATCAGCAGCAAATCTGGTATCGGTATTCTTTAAAAATCCCAATTGGTACAAAGTGGCAAATCCGGCAGGAATTTGATGACCGAAATTTTATCAATCCTTCACGACAATCACAATTCTTTTCTCGTACACATATCGAACGTAAGCTTGGCAAAGGCTGGGATGTTGCGTTGGGTTTTGCTTACTTCATTCATTCGCAACCACAGGATCCAAACGTTGATTTTACCAATCGAAATGAACTCAGGCCGAGTGTTGAAATAGCCAAACAAAGTAAATTGAGTGATAAATGGTCGTTGAATAATCGCTTCTGGGCCGAATCGAGATACATCGAGATTAATGATGGTTCACACCCTTTTAGCAACTTTCGGTTCAGGTATAAAATAGAAGGTCATTATGCAGTAACTGATATACTGGATCTATTTGCCTTCAATGAACTTCATATTAATGCCGGCAAGAAAATTGTTATCAATATGTTTGAGCAAAATAGGTATGGCCTTGGAGTTCAGTTTGAAATAGTAAAGAACATGAAAATCGAAGTCGCTTACATTAATTGGTTTCAGCAACAATCCACGGCTGGAAAATTCTATGAGCGTGATATTTTCCGGTTTGCTCTTAATCAGGTGATACCCATAAAAAGTAAGCAGCCGGAGTAGATCGTACCCTTAAATCATCTGCCGGTAAAAAAGCCTAATTTTGAAGAAAAAATCCAATGCCATTTTATCATAGATTAGGCCTAATCCCTTCAAAGCGCCATACCCAGTTTGAGAAGCCGGGCGGAGGTCTGCATTATGAGCAACTCTTTGGCACTGTGGGGTTTGATGGCATGTCATCCC
>JALYSC010000594.1:880-2017 GCA_030855005.1 Bacteroidota bacterium
GCTCTACCATCTTCATAGACCGACCCAGGTCAAGCATATTGGACCAGCTCAGAATGTCACTCCTATAGTGGCTGTAGATCGGAATTTGACTGCCAGGATTCTCAAAGGATTTGAGGTCCCTGCCGGTGGCGATATCCTGACTTCACGCCATCCGTTATTGGTCAACAAAGACATTCATATTGGATTGGCGGCACCGACTAAATCGCTGCGAGAATATTTCTATAAAAATGCAGATTGTGATGAGCTCATCTTCATCCATCGGGGGACCGGAACATTAAGAACATTTTTAGGAAATATACCATTCGAATATGGAGACTACCTGGTCATCCCCCGAGGAATGATTTACCAGATGGATTTTGATACAGAAGACAATAAAATTCTGTATGCAGAATCATTTCATCCAATCTATACACCCAAGCGGTATCGCAACTGGTTCGGACAACTGCTTGAACATTCACCCTATTGTGAGCGTGACTTCAAAACTCCTTCCGAATTAGAGACGCATGATGAAAAGGGTGACTTCGTGATTAAAATAAAAAAGCAAGGCTATCTCCACGAGATGGTCTATGCAACGCATCCATTTGATGTCGTTGGTTGGGATGGATATAATTTCCCATATGGCTTTTCAATAAAAAACTTCGAACCTATCACAGGACGTATACATCAGCCTCCCCCAGTACATCAGACATTCGAGACGAAGGCATTTGTCGTGTGTTCGTTTGTACCACGACTCTACGATTATCATCCCAAATCCATTCCTGCGCCTTACAATCATAGCAATATTGATTCCGATGAGATGATTTATTATGTGGATGGTGACTTTATGAGCCGAAATAATATCGAACAGGGTTTTATCACATTACATCCCGGAGGCATTCCCCATGGCCCTGCGCCCGGTGCTTATGAAAGAAGTATCGGCCAAACCAAAACTGATGAGCTGGCAGTGATGATTGATACATTCGCTCCTTTACAGTTAACTGATCATGCTCTTGATATCGATGATGGTGAGTATTTTAAATCGTGGCTTGAATAATTCTTCTTGTGATTTAACTATGACCGTATCAGGTCTTCATCCTTTTTCAAAAATTAAATTTCATTTTCCAATTAACCGAGTGTGAACTTTATGCAGAGCTGGAT
>JALYSC010000595.1 GCA_030855005.1 Bacteroidota bacterium
TCTTGCTGATTATAATCTCAGTGAAACTGATCTTGAACGCCCTTTTAAAGCCGGCCTGGAAATAAATATGCCGGATGCAAAATTGAAAGACATCCTTGCACGTCTTCGCCAGATCTATTGTGGAAGCATTGGTTTTGAATTCGCACATATCGAGAATAGAGAACGACGCATGTGGCTTGGAGATAGGATTGAAAATAGACCTATCAAAGATGAAAATGATGATTACGGTCTCGATTTGAATACCAAAAAACGTATTCTCGAAAAATTAAACGGCGCGGTTGTTTTTGAAAAATTTCTGCACACAAAATATGTTGGTCAGAAACGATTTTCACTGGAAGGTGGTGAGACAACCATACCTGCATTAGATACGATGATCACAGTAGGATCTTCGATGGGCGCTGAAGAATTTATTTTCGGAATGGCTCACCGCGGGCGTCTGAATGTACTGGCAAATATTCTTGGGAAAACTTACGATCAGATATTCAATGAATTTGAAGGCAACATGATGCCTGAACAAAGTTTTGGCGATGGTGATGTCAAATATCATTTAGGATTTTCATCACAGGTGACAGATGATAATGGTAAAATATTACATCTTAAACTTGTCCCTAATCCTTCACACCTTGAATCAGTAGATCCGGTAGTGGAAGGATTTTCAAGAGCGAAAGCAGATCTATTGTAT
The DNA here is from genome assembly GCA_030855005.1 of Bacteroidota bacterium. Classification (GTDB taxonomy): domain Bacteria; phylum Bacteroidota; class Bacteroidia; order Chitinophagales; family Saprospiraceae; genus Opimibacter. The sequence goes on from JALYSC010000595.1 coordinate 683, forward strand.
GGATCTGATTATAGTAAAATTATTCCAATACTTATACACGGGGATGCTGCCGCTGCAGGTCAGGGAATCGTATATGAGACTGTGCAGATGTCACAGCTAGAAGGTTATTTTACAGGAGGTACTTTACATTTTGTTATCAATAATCAGATTGGATTTACCACTGACTTTGATGATGCGAGATCTTCAACTTATTCTACTGCCGCTGCAAGTCTTGTGCAGGCTCCGGTATTCCATGTCAATGGTGATGATCCTGAGGCGGTAGTATTTGCAACCAAACTCGCCACCGAGTACAGGATGAAATTTAATGGTGATGTCTTCATTGACATGGTGTGTTATCGCAGACATGGTCACAATGAAGGTGACGATCCGCAATTCACTCAGCCGGAGATGTATGATAAAATAGCTACGCATCCTAATCCACGCGAGATCTATGTTCAGAAACTCGCAATTCGTGGTGATGTAGAAGCAAAGCTTTCAGAAGACCTCGAGAAAACATTCTGGAATGCTTTGCAAAAACGTCTTGATATGGTTAAGGAACACAAACTTCCTTATCAATATCAGGAACCAGAGGTGGCGTGGAAAAAATTGAAGAAGCATGCTTCACTAGAGGATATGCTGACCATCCCCAAAACAGGTATCGATGCTTCACGCGTAAAAAATCTATTAGACGGACTGCAAAAATTTCCTGCTGACTTTCATCCGTTGAGTAAGATCACGCGCATCAACAAGTCCAAACAGAAATTGATTGATGATGGAAAAATTGACTGGGCTTTGGGTGAGTTGCTGGCCTATGGAAGTTTGCTGACAGATGGTATGAACGTGCGCATGAGTGGTCAGGATGTAAAGCGGGGTACATTTTCGCATCGTCATGCAGTAGTATATGATCATGAGACCTATACTGCATACAATCGCCTTAACCATCTTGCTGAAAAGCAAGGACGATTTATGATTTACAATTCCCTGCTCTCTGAGTTTGGCGTGCTGGGATTTGAATATGGATATTCGTTGGCGAGTCCGGGACATCTTGTATTATGGGAAGCGCAGTTTGGTGACTTTTTCAATGGTGCCCAGACGATCGTCGATCAATATATCAGTGCAGCGGAAAGTAAGTGGAACCGGATGAGCGGTCTTGTCATGCTATTGCCGCATGGTTATGAAGGTCAGGGACCAGAGCATTCGAGTGCCAGACTTGAGCGTTTTTTGCAGGCTTGTGGAGATGGTAATATGGTAGTGTGTAATATTTCTACGCCTGCCAATTTCTTTCATCTACTGCGTCGCCAGATGACATGGAATTTCAGAAAGCCCCTTATTGTCATGTCGCCCAAATCATTGTTG
>JALYSC010000178.1 GCA_030855005.1 Bacteroidota bacterium
TGATCTGCTTAGAATACGCTCATTATAATTTGCTATCGGATTGGTGCCTGTTCCCGAAAAACGTATTCCTGTTTTTTGTCCGGCCATCCGTACCTCCTGTAAAACTTCATTGAGATCTCTGTCGACCTCATGAACATCCTTACATACCCCCGTGACTAATTCAAGCGTGCTGCGAAACATCTCCTTGACCAATTTTTTATTCTTGACCAATGCCATAATATCATCAGCCCTGGGAGTAAGTTCCAGTTTGAGATGGTCCAGAAGTTGAATTTCCATTTCCACCCCAAGAGTCATTGTACAAATATTATTTTTAAACTCCAGGCTCATATGTACATGAATTAGTTTAAGATGATTGCAGAGTTCCAGGCATGTGATTATCGCTATGCCCTGGGAGCTTCAGGTTAGAGTTGTAGCTAACATGAATTACGTGCGCGGAGAATCCACGATTTTGGTGAAAATAATAAAAAGAGTGAAAAGGATACTGATAAGGATGAAGTTAGGCAATGTATTATTTGACATTCTGCCCTCACAAAACTTCTCTTGCTTGTTTTAACAGGTATTTTTGTATTTTAAAAACTAATTATTAGCGATTATTTTAATCTTGAAATAATGATATAACTTTTAATACTTATTTTAACATATCCAATTTGCCCTTCATCGCTTGCCCTAAGTCTGCATGAGGATGAGTCCAAGGAATTGAAGGGTTCACCGCTTACAGTTCACACTTTACCGAAAAAATATGGCCTACAACGAATCATTAGCCGCACGCGTCGAACAAATCCTTGAAGAACGCAAAGTAAAATTCACTTCCAAAAAAATGTTTGGTGGACTGTGTTATCTCGTTGATGACAAGATGCTCATGGGTGTAGAAAAAGATAGACTCATGGTTCGAATAGATCCGGAGGATGAAGCTCTTGCCATGGAAAAGAAGGGAGTAAAGCCAATGGACTTTACAGGACGTGTGATGAAAGGATACGCCTTTGTAGACGAAAAAACTGTTGATCTCGAAAAAGATTTGGCTTACTGGGTAGACCTGGCGTTGAAATACAATCCAAAAGCAAAAGTTTCTAAGAAGAAGCAGGCAAATACATCAGACAAGTAAGATCTCAATAGATTACAAGTCAATTTTGTGTATTTCGCGGTTGATTAGTGAGCCAATCTAATTCTGTAGAAAGCTTCTTTACGCGATTATTGCTCTGAGTTCTCTGCGCCTCTGCGTGAGATTTTCTGCGTGTTCAGCTGGACTGTTCGTTGTACAATCATGGAGACTCTGCATCACGAGTCCGGCATCTGGCATCCAAATGAAATCCGAAATCCCAATTCCCAATTCCGAAATCTCACGCCCCAGCGTGATGGCGCCTCTGGCACTCAAAAAATCCCCAATCCTAAATCCTATCTTTACCGCCCCAATTTAAATTCCATGTCTACAGATCTATTCAAAGACCTCGTCTCCCATAGCAAAGAATACGGTTTCATCTTCCCATCCAGCGAAGTATATGACGGCCTCAGTGGCGTCTACGATTACGGACCCTATGGTGTAGAGCTTAAAAACAACATCAAGTCCTATTGGTGGAAATCGATGGTGCAGCTGCACGAAAATATCGTGGGCCTGGATGCCGCCATCATGATGCATCCTAAAACATGGAAAGCATCCGGTCACGTAGATGCTTTCAATGATCCCCTCGTCGACAACAAATCATCTCAAAAGCGATATCGTGCTGATGTGCTTATTGAAGAGGCCCTTGAAAAAATCATGGCCAAAGCCGATAAGGAAATCGAAAAAGCCAAAAAACGTTTTGGTGATGCTTTTGATGAAAACAAATACAAAACTGAAAACGAACGTGTCGCAAATTATATCAAAGAACACCATGAGCTAAATCATCGTTTTGTTACCGCCATGGGCAAGGGTGACATGCCTGAACTCAAAGCTGTCATAGAAGCACTGGAAATTGCAGACCCGGTAAGTGGATCACGTGACTGGACAGATGTAAGACAGTTTAATCTGATGTTTCACACACAGCTAGGCAACATAGCCGGTGAAGAAGGTAAATTATACCTGCGTCCCGAAACAGCACAAGGTATTTTTGTCAATTTCCTAAACGTTCAAAAAACAACCAGGCAAAAACTCCCATTTGGAATTGCACAAATTGGAAAAGCATTCCGAAATGAAATTATAGCACGCCAGTTTATTTTCCGCATGCGCGAATTCGAACAAATGGAAATGCAATATTTCATCCAGCCTGGTACCGAAATGGAATGGTATCGCTACTGGAAAGAGACACGCATGAAATGGCATTTGTCTTTAGGCACAGATCCATCGAAGTTGCGATTTCATGATCATGAAAACCTTGCTCATTACGCTAATGCTGCTGTGGATGTGCAGTTTCAATTTCCTTTTGGATTTAAAGAACTGGAAGGGATTCACTCCCGTACCAATTTTGACCTTAGCAGCCATCAGGAATTGAGCGGCAAAAAAATGCAATACTTCGATCCTGAGTCAAATGAATCGTATGTGCCATATGTTGTGGAAACATCGATTGGTTTGGATCGTATGTTCCTTGCCATGATGAGTAATGCATATACAGAAGAAAATGTGCCGGATGCTGATGGAAAGGATTCTACTCGTGTTGTGTTGAAATTTCATCCAGCGCTTGCTCCTGTCAAATGTGCTATTCTTCCTTTACTAAAGAACAATGATGATCTGACTTCAATGGGTCGCAAGCTTTTTGATGAACTGAAGTTTAACTTTCTATGTCAGTATGATGAGAAAGATGCGATTGGAAGAAGATATCGTCGCCAAGATGCAATAGGTACACCATTTTGTGTGACGATAGATCATCAGAGTCTTGAAGATCAGACAGTAACGATACGAGAGCGTGATAGCTTACAACAGGAACGGATCCATATTTCGAAAATCAACGGGATGGTCAGTGAAAAGATTGACATGAGCACTTTGTTGCTGCAGTAACCATACATATTACATTTTCAAGACACGGTGATAACTTTCTTTCTGTTGTTCATCGAAGATCCGGAGTAAAAACATACTTGGCACAAGATCATTTACATACGATAATGATTTTTTTTCCTGTATTGTTTCAGACCGGAGCAGATGGCCGTAAAGATCATACAGATATAAATAGATGGTATCTCCTTCGATGCGAATAAAGATTTCGTCTTTAAATGGATAGGGCGATTTCAGAATGTCCTGATGATCATTTTCATAAATATCCCGAATTTATTATTGTTTAATAAATCTCCCAACTCTCACATCTTTAATCCTTGAAACAGTTTTACAAAATAAATCCCGGGTACGAGTTGACTAATGTCCACAGAAGAATCAACAGTGTCGAGCGAATAAAAATTCCGAAATTTTAATCCCTTAATTCATCAAATGCCCTGTATTATACGATATTGATTAGCAATACCCTGCCATACCCTGCAACGCCCTGCTATTTACATCCAGTGATGATGATCTACCTCCACTCGATACATTATATAGTCCCTCGCGTCCCGTGCAATTTTCTCATTTAGAAAAGGAAAACTAATATCACCGCCAGCAGTATAAATATGCAGCGAAGTCAATCCCCGCATTCGCTGCAATGGGGATGACTGAATGGTAACGCTTTGAATTTTAAATATTTCTACCAGCTTATACGATCTTCCAAATATGCCACCCTCAGATACAATGTAATCTTCGTGAATCTGGAAGCGACGCTTTTTCTGATATAAATACCCCATATATATCGCCAATGGAAATATTAAAACAAGTACCCATTGCGTAAATCCATCATTAAAATAGGCAAGCAAACCAAAAAACAATGCCGGTAAAAATCCAAGCAAGAATACCATTCGATATACCACTGAAACATCCATTTTATGTGGTGTCAATATTGCATTTCTAAAACCTGGAACAGTCAGGTCCAGTGTCTGATTGACTTGCTCTAGATAACAACCCGGAATTACCAAAGACTTATCAGTATCCTGTTCAATATTAGTTGCCTGGTAAATATTCATCTGATACATCCCGAACATTTGTTTCAGCGGCGAAGTGACCCAGCGTATGAGTTGAATTTTTGTTTTTTGTATCGATTTTTCATTTCGTGTAAATAGACCACTCACTACTTTAAAGCTTTGGCCCTCACGCCAGAATTTAAGTCCATAAAATTTGAGCACTGTACGAAACAATGTGATAAAAAAGGAGATCCCAATAAATAACGGAATAGCAACGATAGTAGCGAGTATTCCCACCAGGGACATTGCATTGGTTGTATTCTCTAACTGCCCGTAGACATCCCATCCTAACAACTGATCAAGATCATCCGCTAGACTCAGGAAAAAAGCAAAAATAATCAGCGCTGTACGAAGATGATTTTCACTCACCCCAACTTTGATAAGATCATTAGAAGATAAAGACATGATAAGTTCAGGCACAACTTTTACTGGTGGCACATTCACCGGAAATTCTAAATCCGATATATCAGTCTTTGTAATTGATCTTTTATACGCCAGTACAATTTCGCGCAACTCTTCCGCTCTTTCCTGATCTATCGCGTCAAGTTCCAATTCACTGCCTTTAGAACCTGCTGTATCGACCCTGACACTGACGACATTGAGAAACTGATGGACTACATTACGTTTAAAATCCACAGACTGGATACGATCGAAAGGAACGTTCAAAACTGTTTTTCGAAATACCCCTGATCGCACACACAATTCATTATTCTGTATAAAGAAATAATATCGTGTATAAGCCAGGATGGAATAGACCAATGAAATTAGCACTACGCCAAGCACAGTGAATATGATCATCAGCCCTTTATCACTTTTCGGATTGATAAGGACGATCAACAGGATAGGCCAGATCTGACGTACCACAATACGAAAATACCTGAGAAGAATCAGGACGATTGCCTTTGGTGATTGGCGTTGTGGCTGGTAAAATCCGGTTGCATCCATCGATTCTAATCTTCTTCAGTGGATTGTTCGGTAGTTCCAAGGATGAAAGACTTTAATTTTTCGGCAGTATCCGGCAATAAACCCGGGATCATCAGATCAGTACTTTGTCCCCCTGCAGTATAAATGGTCAATCTCGACAATCCAAAACGCCGATCCAGAATCCCCTGTTTGATATCACAATGCTGAACACGATTGAACGGTACAGTTGTCGTACTCCTCCACAGCCATCCCGAACTGAAGCTGATATCTTTTTCTCGCATTGCATAATTCATATATTGGAATGAGATCCGGTTATAATAAATAATCCAGATAGCCATCACGCTCACAAACCCCGCAGCATAAAATCCATAAGGCCACAACTGAGGCCTAAAAATCACTACGATCCATGCAATAAGCATCATCACTAGCGCCACCATCAATCCGGACAGTGTTCGTATGGTTTTATAAGCAGGCTCCAGGCAGACCTGATCGAGATACTCCACAGCGGGTAACTGCGAAATATCAAGTTGGGGATTTTTGAATAGTTCTTCAGGTGGGTTCATATAGTTGGTGCAGAGGCATCTGCGAGGGTTTGAAGGGAGATCAAAAACTCACGTGCCTTTTTCATCGTTTTGACTTTTTCCTTAATCATTAACAAGCGGGTGGCAGATTGTTTAAGTTGTACGTCAAGTGTCCTGCCTTGTGTCCCAAGTAATTTTATCAGTCTATCAAAAGTCGCACTTTCGTAGTAAGCCGACTGAGCATTTTTATGGAAATAAGCACGTAAGACATTTCCACGCAAAGTCAACCTGTCAAATCCAAGTTGTTTGGCTACCCAGCGCAGCCGTAAGCCATCAAATAATTCCTCCACAACATTGGGGACGCGGCCAAATCTGTCAGTGAGGTTGTCAGCAAATTTTCGAATCCCTTCTTCTGATTCAATATGGTCCAGTTCAGTGTAGAGTCGCAGGCGTTCGTCAATATTTGATACATATTCATCCGGAATGAGCATTTCGACATCTGTATCGATCTGCACATCCTGAACATATTTTTTGTCCCGCTCCATTTGCTCGCGAAACAAATCCGCTTTGTTCTCCACCTAATAGATTTCCAGCACCACGGATATCAAGGTCGCGCATCGCAATATCAAATCCACTGCCGAGATCCGAATATTCTTCGACAGTCTGCAGTCGCTTTCTTGCCTCCTGTGTAAGTGTACTTAATGGTGGAGTAAATAGATAACAGAAAGCCTTCTTGTTAGATCGGCCTACCCGACCTCGCAACTGATGCAGATCACTCAAACCAAATTGATTGGCATGGTTGATCATGATGGTATTGGCATTGGGGATATCAAGTCCCGTCTCTATAATATTCGTGCAGACAAGCACATCATGTTTCTTATTGATAAAATCCAATAGCGTTTTTTCAAGCTGATCAGATTCCATTTGTCCATGCGCCATTGCGACATCAACGTCAGGACATACGCGCTTGATCAGCGTCGTGATCTCAGGAAGCGTTTTTATACGATTGTGTACAAAGAATACCTGTCCCCCCCGCTGAATTTCATAATAGATCGCATCGCGAATTACTTCATCATTAAATACCCGGCGTTCTGTATGAATAGGCTGACGATTCGGAGGTGGAGTGCGGATGATAGAAAGATCC
>JALYSC010000179.1 GCA_030855005.1 Bacteroidota bacterium
TCATAATGGTCGATAAAATCTTTCCTACTATCTAATTGATACGTGTCCATGACTTTATAAGAAGGTATAGCATCCAGCGTATATTCGATATGAAGCAAACGGCCATCATTGATAGAAAGCATGAGTTGGTTTTTCTTCAATGGAATGAAATGCATAATGTGATTGTCCTTCGTCATTTCCCGGATAGCCATAGAACTATATGGAGTTTGAGAAACTTTGAGCACTCCATAAGGACTGGTGATCCACATCTGCCCATTCCGGTCTTCATAGAACAGGGCAACATAATTAAAGCTAAAGGGAATTTTGTTTTGGATGATATGTCCCTGTTTGTTTTCCAACATGAGTACTCCGTCTTCTTCTGTGGAAAACCACCAACGACCTTTTGTATCCAGTTTTGTCGATCGCAGATGTTTTCCATTCAACTCAGCAGTAAATTCTTTTACAGGGCGAAGCATCCCTGATTGCGCTTCAACTTCAAATTTATAAAAGCCACTACGGGTCGTCAGATAAGGAACATCCTTGTTCAAATTCATAGCCCAGATAAAAGGTCCATTTTGATTTTGGACCGGAAATAGACATTGAACTGTCCCGCCTTCTTGTTGATGGAAGAGGCCAAGATTGGATGTATAATAATCCCCCTTATTAAATGTGATGATTTCTGCTGTTCCTAACTTTGAATTATTCTCAGGCATCCATTTACCAGAGATAAATTTGTATTGACCTTCCGAAGTATTAGCGATCAAATGACCCTGTCGGTCTTCAAATAATTGAAAAACATACCCGAGCTGTTTATGATCTGTTGTTGGATATACAAAGAATGAATCTTTTTTAAATTCAGCTATCCCCATCCGTGTTCCTACCCAAAATCGGTTGTGAGTATCTTCAAAAAAAGTATTACACATGACGGATGGCAATCCATCTTTAATGCCATATTTTTTAAACGTTGTTCCATCATATCGATCCAGTCCTTGCAAAGTACCGATCCAAAAATATCCTAACCGATCATGGTAGAAGGAATACACAGAACTGGAAGACAAGCCATTCTGGGCATTATAACTTTGAGTAATAAGTTCCTGTGAGAAAACAAGGTTTTGTTCAATAGATCCGAACAATAAAACACATATTACCAGCCGACGAATCATCTTGGCCTCAGCTTATGCAGGAGAATTTCTTTGTTTGCCCGCGAAATATCCAACTCATCACCATTGGTCATTACGACCTGACCTCCTTCACCTCGCTTGTAACCGGCAATTTTATCCATATTGATCAGGAACGAACGGTGAATACGAAGAAAACCCTGTGTGGTAAGTAATTCATCAAAATGGCCCAGCGTATAACTGGAAATAATTTTTTTATGTTCCTCCAGCACAATCTCCGTGTAATTGCCGTTGGCTTTACAATAAAGAATGTTTGTAATAGGGGTCAGTTGAAATCCTTCCAACGTCGGGATGACCAGTTTTTCTTTTAATCCGGACAGATCCCTGAGTTGGGATTGCAGATAGTGTATGTTTTGTGTTCCTGTTGTTTTGATCTGTAAGACTTTCTTCACGGCAGCTTCAAATTCTTCAGGATCAATAGGTTTGACGAGATAATCTACAGCACTGTATTTAAAAGCCTTGATCGCATATTCGGAATGGGCTGTGATAAAAATGATCGAAGAAGAAATATGCTGCATAGTATCCAGAAGATCAAAACTGGTTCCGTGGCCAAGATGAATATCCAGAAAGATGATATCGTATTGTTTGTCCCGGATAAATACCCTGGCCTCTTCAAGTGTAGCTGCTTCATCAGCGATGATATGAGGGAACTGATTCTGCAGATACCGGCGTATCAGATTACGACTTTGTTTCTCATCGTCCAGGATCAGCGCAGTCATCGATAAAATTACTTGTTTGCAGTAAGATACTCATTCTGATAAGCCGGTAACTCATGCCTTTGACAAGACGCGTGAGAATTTCTAATGACGACCAGAAAAATTATAGTTCATCTTCTTTGACATTGGCGGCAGCTCGCGAACCATCTTCAATACTTGTTCACGGAAAGAGAGTTAGCCAAATTGACCGACCATTTCTTTCCGCTTCAGCACTTCTGCTACCGCAATGACGATGTTTTCAGGACTGAGACCATACTTCTTCAACAACTGCTCCGGCACACCACTTTCACCAAAACTATCATTGACCGCCACATATTCCTGTGGGGCTGGTTTTTTGCGTGATAGTAGTTGCGCGATGGAATCCCCTAAACCTCCGTTACGCTGATGCTCCTCAGCAGTCACCACACAGCCTGTCTTGGAAACAGAATCAAGAATGATCTCTTCATCAAGAGGCTTGATCGTATGTATGTTGATCAGCTCGACACTGATGCCTTCCTGTTCTAATTGTTTGACAGCTTCCATCGCATACGCAACGAGATGACCTGTAGCAATGATCGTGACATCGGATCCTTCATGCATCAGAATTCCTTTTCCTAATTCAAACTTTAATGTTTCAGGCATGAAGATCGGCCATGATGGACGACCAAAGCGGAGATACACAGGTCCATGATGTTCAGCAATAGCCATTGTGGCAGCCTTTGTTTGATTATAATCACATGGATTGATCACCATCATACCTGGTAACATTTTCATCATCCCGATATCTTCAAGGATCTGATGTGTCGCACCATCTTCTCCGAGTGTAAGACCTGCGTGAGATGCGCAGATCTTTACATTTTTATCAGAATACGCAATCGATTGTCTTATCTGATCATACACACGTCCAGTTGAAAAATTTGCAAAAGTGCCTGTGTAAGGAATTTTCCCTGCCGTAGCCAGACCTGCTGCAATACCCATCATATTCGCTTCTGCAATACCCACCTGAATAAACCGCTCCGGAAACGTTTTGACAAACGCATTCATTTTTAGTGAACCCAATAAGTCCGCACATAGAGCGACCACCTGATCATTCTGCTGACCTATTGCAAGGAGTCCATCTCCAAAGCCATCGCGCGTCGCCTTCTTACCTGTTACTGGAAAATCTGTGAGCATTTTTTATTGAATTGTGAAATGTGATTTGTTGCCTGCACTGAGCGGAGTCGAAGTGTGAGTTGTGAGTGGTCAGTCGCTTGCACTGAGCGGAGTCGAATTGTAAATCGCTTGCACTGAGCGGAGTCGAATTGTAAATCGCTTGCACTGAGCGGAGTCGAAGTGTGAGTCTGGCATCTAGCATCTTGCATCAAAAATCTGAAATCAATAATCACCTAGAGTTGTCTCTAATTGTAACAACGCCTTATCTCTTTGTTCATCATTCGGAGCTATACCGTGCCAATGATGACTGCCTACCATAAAATCAATAGGATATCCCATATCTGTCTTCATCAATATGACCACCGGTTGTTTATTACCTGTCAGACTTTTTGCATGTTCAAGCATTGAGATGACTTCCTGCATATCATTACCATTCATCTTGAGTACGTTCCATCCAAACGCTTTCCATTTTGCTTCGAGATCACCTAGAGACATAACATCCTTGGTTGCTCCATCAATCTGCTGTCCATTCCAATCCACTGTGACAATAATATTGTCAAGCTTGTAATGTGCTGCAGACATCATCGCCTCCCATACCTGACCTTCTTCAAGTTCTCCGTCTCCGGTCAATACATAGACCAATTTGGAATCGTTGTTCATTCGTTTAGCTAATGCGACACCAATGGCTACAGATAATCCTTGTCCTAAAGATCCTGATGCTACGCGCACACCTGGCAAACCTTCATGTGTTGTTGGATGACCCTGTAATCTTGAATTGATATGACGGAACGTAGCTAATTCACTGATTGGAAAATATCCGCTACGTGCAAGGACACTATACCACACTGGAGATATATGTCCGTTGGAAAGAAAAAACATATCCTCATCATGACCTTCCATTGAAAAAGGAAGCTTGTGATCAAGTATATGAAAATATAAAGCCACCATAAAATCAGTGCAACCGAGAGAACCTCCCGGATGACCACTCTGACATTGATGCACCATACGTATGATGTCACGTCGAACCTGGCTGGCAATACTATTAAGTTCCTGGATGTTAGCCATGATAAATGTTACTGTTGGGAGGTGTAAAAAGAAGAAGGCAATCTTGTTTCCAGAGTGCCTTCTTCAGTTTTTGCAATTGATCACTCAATTGCCAGATCAAAGTGGAGTGTCAATTACTTGACTGCTTCAGTCAAACCAGTTCCGGCTTTGAATTTTGGAGTTTTCTTAGCCTTGATTTTGATGGCTTCACCAGTAGCTGGGTTACGGCCCATACGAGCAGCACGTTTGCTAACAGAAAAAGTACCAAATCCAGGAAGAGTGACTTTATCACCTTTTTTGAGTGTTTTGGAAATTGCATCCAAAGTAGAATCTAGTGCTCGGCCGGCATCAGCTTTAGTCATATCTGCGCCTTTGGCAATAGCTTCGATTAAATCGCCTTTGTTCATTATCAGCTTGATTAGTTAAACAATAATAAAATTCGGGTCAAATGTATGTCGCGGATATATTAAAAACAAGCATTATACATTAAAATGTGCCTGCAAACCCTGATTTTATTGACTTTGTACGTCTCTGATCGCCTGAAACCCCTATTTTTGAGGCATGAGGAACATTCTGTATCTATTTTTCATAGCAATTATAGCCCTTTCAGCACCTTCCTGCAGCCGCAAATCAGGCTGTCCCACCGAATCCACCCAGTCTCAGGTCGATAAAAATGGTATTTACAAATCCAGCAAAACCAAATCGGGCCTGCTTCCACCAAAAGGATATCACAAAAAGAAAAAAGGAAAATTTAAAACGAAGAGAGAGAAACACTCCAATTAATTTTCTTTCAACCCATCTTCATAACCTGTCATCTTTTGCATAGCATTACCAATGGTATAAAAAGACAATAGGGTAAAGAAGATCGCCAGTCCCGGAAATAATACCAGCCACCACGAATCAAAGTGATTACGCGCCTGTGCAAGTAACCGTCCCCAGTTCACTTCTTCTGAAGGCAATCCAATTCCTAAAAAGGATAGAGAAGACTCAGCTAGTATGGCGGATGAAATGCCAAATACAAAACTGATCATCACTGGTCTGAAAGCAAAAGGAATGATATGATGCCGTAGAATTTTCCACGATGGAAGGTTTAATAATTGAGCAGCTTTAATGTAATTGCTTTCCTTCATTTTATAAACTTCTGCCCGCATATAACGAGCCATCACGGGCCATCGAATAAATGCAATGGCAAGCATCACCACCAACCATCCTTTCACAGGGATTACAAACAAAAGAATCAGTATGATAAACAATGCAGGAAAACTATCTACAATACTTATCAAACCCATCATTATATGATCTATAGGGAACGATATACCTTTCGATGTGCGATGTGTAATCCATCTCAACAATAGAGATAGTACCAGCAGTCCAGTTATTATCAAAACCTTATTGATAACAGTGACAGGAAGGAACACAACATATATTCCTATGATGATGACAACTATTGCTGCAACCAACGCTGTCAATGACAGTCTCAATGATTGATTTCCCCAATATCCTCCTATCGATCCTACAGGCACACCAATCAGGAGTGCAAGCAACATCGATCCTAATCCAATCAAAAGACTCACCCTGCATCCACGAATCATTCCAGCCAACACATCACGACCTATGGGATCTGTACCTAACCAATGTCTTAATCGCAATGATAATGATTGCTCGTCCAACGGACCAATACTGACTCCGGACTGCAGGTCAATACTATAATGGCTATAAGGTACAGGTGCGCGCCAGATGGATTCAAAAGAAGTAGTCCGCCAGTTGACCGGAGAATAAGCTGGATGAAGCGAAGACAATTGTGCTTCTGATATATTTTGAAACAATGGAAAATATTTTTTTCCTTCCAGTTTGCAGTAATATGGTTTCTCGTTTGAAATGATTGGACCGATGATGGCGAAGACTCCAATCACCATGATATATATCCATGACCAACGAACAGAAAAAATATTCCATCCCGGTAATCTTTGGAACCAGTTTCTTTTGTTATTCATCCCTCGAGTGTTTTTACTCTGGGATCCGCCAGCCGATAGATCACATCTGTCAGTATATAGGACAAAACAGTTACAACTGCAGCCATCATCAGTATCGGAAAAGCTACCGGCCAATCTCTCGCCAGAAGACTATTGTATAGCAATCGGCCCATACCGGGAATATTAAAGATCACCTCGATGATCAGTGATCCGGATAGTAAGGCCGGAATTGAACTTCCAATAATGGTTATTACCGGAAACAATGCATTTGGGATAATGTGATTTTTTCGAATTGATTTAGCTGAAACACCATGACTTTTAAGGGCCCATACATATGATTGCTTCGTTTCATGCAGGAAAGATTGTTTCATCTGCCGTGATACATAAGCCAATGATCCAACCGACAGACAAAGAACAGGCAAGAATAAATGATTTATTAATGTTCCCGCATAAGCGAATGCATTGCTGGCTGTATGATAAGATCCTAACCCACCGGCGGGGAAAATTTTTAAGATTTCACCTGATGCGAAAAAATAAATTAAGAGTGTAGCAAGCCAGAATAATGGTAC
>JALYSC010000180.1:0-6216 GCA_030855005.1 Bacteroidota bacterium
ACCTATACCCCTCCTTTCTGGGAGGAAAGCGCCACCGGTGATAAGACCATCAATGGTATAGGGCTTGAAGGAAAATGGATGGAATCTTCACGTTTTCTTTCGCAGGCAACATTGGGAGCTGATCTGAATCTAATAAAAGAAGTAGCCCGTGTGGGAATAGAACCATGGATTATTGATCAGATGACTATTCCCCAAAGCGAAATGCTTGTTAGGCTGGAAGATGTTTTTGCCGATGTCATCGAATGGTACCTTGTCAATGGTGGCGATCCTGCAGAAGTATCAGATCGACCATATTGGACCATCTTCAATTACACTTGGTGGGAGAACCACATGAAATCCGAAGATCTCCTGAGACAGCGTATTGCTTTAGCGCTGAGTGAAATTTTTGTCATTTCCATAGAGTCTAATCTTGGCGACGCGGGTTATGGGCTTGCTGATTATTATGATCTTTTACTTCGAAATTCCTTCGGCAATTTTGAAGACCTGCTTCATGAGGTAACACTTCATCCATGTATGGGATATTACCTAAGTCACCTCAATAATCCAAGAGAAATCACAGAAGAAAATATTCATCCCGATGAAAATTATGCGCGGGAAATCATGCAGCTATTTACCATCGGACTATATGAATTAAATCAGGATGGCACACGCAGGCTTGATAATGATGGAAATTATATTCCAACATACGATCAAACAGATATCAAAGAACTGGCGAAAGTATTTACCGGCCTTGGTGTAGCTGATGTGATTGAAAATGAATGGGTCGATGTCCCGTATTTCGGTTTGGACATCTATGTTGCAGATATGACCAAGCCAATGATCATGTACGAAAACTGGCATCAGCCAGGTGCTAAAACTATCGTTGGTGACTACGAAATACCATCTGGTCAGGCAGGGCTAAAAGATATTGATGATGCCATTCATCATTTATTTATGCATCCCAACGTAGGTCCCTTCATTGGCCGCCAATTAATCCAGCGCATTGTCACATCAAATCCAACGCCCGCATATATTTCAAGAGTAGCCGCAGTATTTGCAAATAATGGACAGGGTGTAAGAGGCGATATGAAAGCTGTAATCAAGGCAATCTTACTGGATACTGAAGCAAGAACCTGTGAGTCTTTATCTGCGGATGAATTTGGAAAATTACGTGAGCCATTTATTCGGTATACGCACTTCACCAAAGCATTCCCTATGGAACAGGTATTGAACAGATACTGGAATGTGTCTTATGGCTTTTATCAGGCCACTAATCAAATGCCCCTTGGATCAAGGACTGTATTTAATTTTTTCCTGCCCGATTACCAGCCTATAGGAGCCATTGCTAATAATGATCTCGTCGCTCCTGAATATCAAATACATAATTCACGCACCAGTGTGGAATACATCAACGAAGTCAATGACTGGGCTGTATGGGGATATGTCATGGATGATTGGGAAGATGGCAATCCCTACGTATCTCTCAATATTGACGCATTAAGACAACTAGCCTGGGACCCCGAACTCTTGGTCAACAGGCTGGACATGCTTTTGACGCATGGGAGTCTTTCAGAAGACACCCGCGAGATCATCAAAGACTCTTTGCTTCCAATGTATGAAGGAGATTTTAGGGAGCAACGAGTTCGCCTGGCGATTTACCTGATGATGATTTCTCCGGATTACAATGTGATGAAATAAGCCCAATACCTCAACTCGATAGACATTCCCACAAATGAAAATACGTTTTAACGATACACCTGTTTCACGCAGAAACTTTTTTGGTCAGGCCAGTTGTGCTGCCATTGGAGCTTCTACATTTTGGTCATCATTAGTCAATCTAAAAGGATTTGCCGCTGCAGCATTAGCTAACAGTACTACACTGCTGGATCCGGAATATAAAGCACTCGTTTGCATTTTTATGTCCGGTGGTAATGATTCTTATAATATGCTGATGCCACGTACTCCTTCAGAGTATGGTGAGTATGCGACTACGCGCTCCAACCTTGCGATTCCAATTAATGACATGCTGCCCATCTTTCCAAATAATGCAGGTGGCAGATTATTCGGTCTGCATCCAAGCATGGCGCGTAGCCAGGAATTATTTAATAATGGAAAAATGGCTTACCTGTCAAACGTAGGAACACTCGTTGAACCAACAACGCGCGAACAATTCTGGCAAGGTGAAGTAGGTTTACCTCTTGGACTTTATTCTCACTCTGACCAGGGACAACAGTGGATGACTGGTTTACCTAATGCGCGCAGTGCTACGGGATGGGGAGGAAAAGTAGCTGATCTCGTCAATGATATGAACAGCAATCCTAACATGTCAATGAATCTTTCACTGAGCGGCACTAATATTTTTCAAAGTGGTCAAAATACAATTGAGTTTGCACTGGATCCATACAATGGCAGTGCAGGCATCTATGGTTATGGTGAGCATGATGAGTGGAATGTTTTTGACCGTATGCGTACACGTGCGATCAATTCAATGCTGGATAAGGAATATCAGAATATGTTCCAAAAGACCTATGTCGATGTCGTAAGAAAATCACGTGACGGTCATCTTCAATTCCAGGAAGCTATTGGAAATGTACCTGAAATACAAACTTCATTTACGGATAATTATTTATCGCGCAGTTTCCAGATGGCTGCTTATTCTATTGCAGCGCATGAATCGCTTAATATGAAGCGTCAAATTTATTTTATTGATTACGGAGGATGGGATCATCATGATGAAGTACTCAATACACAAAGTGGAATGTTGTATGAACTGGATACTGCGTTGGGTGAATTTTCAGATGCGCTTACAGAACTCGGATTAGGAAGCCAGGTGACAACTTTTTCTCTTTCTGAATTCAGCCGTACGCTTACCTCTAATGGTAATGGAACTGACCATGCGTGGGGAGGTAATGTGATGGTGATGGGTGATAATGTGAAAGGAAAAAATATCTACGGTGAATATCCTACGCTTGCACTGGATTCAAATCTTGAATTGGGAAGTGGTGTATTAATTCCTCAGTTGAGTGCTGATCAATATTTTGCTGAACTGGCATTATGGTTTGGAGTAGCTCCATCAGAGTTATCAACAATCTTTCCTACACTGACTAATTTCTATCAACCCGGCAGCGGCATGCCTATTGGATTTTTAAATTCATAATCACTGACCACCATGAAAAAAACTATATACCTGATATTCGCTTTCGTACTGTCATCGCAGTTTATTTTTGGGCAGTGTTTTCCAGACAGGCACAGCACCAATTTTTTTGATGGCTGGGTGTCGTGCGAGACTGCTATCAGTCCCAATCCGGAGCGTGGGAAAAGTCACTTCATCATGTATGATTTTAATAGCGTCTTTGCCCTGGGACAGATGACAATCTGGAACAGCAACGATCCTTCCCATCTTAACTGGGGTATGCGTGATGTACACATCGACTATTCTACTGATGGTGTTGTATGGACTACTGCAGGCACCTATACTTTTCCGCAAGCGAGTGGATTAAGCACTTATGAAGGTGCTGAGGGTCCTAATCTTAACCAGGCAGAAGGAAGGTATCTTCTCATCACAGCAATTAATAATTATGGTGGTGAATGCTTCGGATTAAGTGAGATGCGTGTTGCCGGTGAAGAAGTAATCATATCTGAAGTTGATGAAGTGGAAACCTTATCCTGTGTGGATATCTCCATGTATCCAAACCCATTTGCCGACAAGATGACATTATCACTTGCACCAGGATGTACAGGAGATCTGCGTTATGTCATTTATGATGCTATAGGAAAAGAGATGTATGCGGAGACTGCATCACTCACTTCAGGAAAAAATTCTACCCATGAGATTGGTCAAAGTCTTCCTTCCGGTTCCTATATGCTGCATATCCAATTTGGCGGACAGTCTATCCAGCGAAGTATGATTAAGGTCAATAGATCGTAGAGATGTTATAAGGTTATGAGGTTATAGGCTTATTAGATTCTACGGTATATAACCTTCTAAACTCATAACCATATAAGCAAGCCTTTGATTTCCCGCTGCATTTATTAACAGAAATAGCGGGATCCTCGTGCTGAGCTTGTCGAAGTATTCGCTTCGCTACGACTTTCTTCACTTCCTCCTTTGATCCCTTCATCCTTCGCATTATCATTGCATCATGAACATAGGAGTAGAGCGTTTTGAAGATTTGCGTGGGGTTGCCGAAGCTATTTCGGATCTGGTGAATTCGGGCTATCGGATTATTCTCTTGTATGGTGAAATGGGTGCGGGGAAGACCACACTTGTGAAGCAGATATGTGAAGAATGGGGAGTCATGGAGCCTGTCAACAGTCCAACATTTGCGTTGGTACAGGAATATGAGTCGCCAAACCGCGGGAGCATCTATCATATGGATCTCTATCGTCTCGAAAAAATCCAGGATCTTGAGCAGATTGGATTTGAAGAATATCTTCTGTCCGGTAATATTTGTTTAATCGAATGGCCTGATTTGGGTTCATCTTATTATACCATGCCGACCCTATGGGTGGAAATCAGCCTCGGGGAAGACAATATTCGTAACTTCAAGATCACGACGTATGACGCAGTGGACGCATAAATACGGGTTCAGCCTGGAGACCATGCCTGAACGGGTGGCCGTACAATCCGGTGCTGCAACCTTTACCCTTGGTATCCCTTGTGAGCCATCATCGAATGAAAATCGTGTGGCTATCGTGCCTCATTCAGTCAAGCCGATTGTATCTCAGGGTCACCGTGTATTGATACAAGCCGGAGCCGGTCTTAAGTCCAGTTATGATGATCATGAATACAGTGAAGCGGGGGCGGATATTGCTCAGAGCCGGCAGGAAGTATTTAAGAGTGATGTGATCCTTAAGGTTGCGCCTCCTACTGTTGATGAGATAGAATTACTCAAGCCGGACCAATGTATTATATCACCGCTTCACCTTCCCATTATTTCAGAGTCTTATGTTGAAAGACTCATGCGGCACCGCGTGACAGCTGTGGCGATGGAATATCTGCAGGCGGCTGACGGATCATATCCGCTGGTGCGTACCATGAGTGAAATTGCAGGTATCACAGCTATTCAGACAGCAGCTGAATTGCTTTGTCGCTCAGAGGTAGGTAGAGGCGTTTTATTAGGTGGTGTATCGGGTGTGCCGCCAGCAAAGGTTGTAATTCTTGGCGCAGGTGTTGTCGGAGAATTTGCCATTCGCACGGCATTAAGTCTTGGTGCCACTGTGCGGGTGTTTGATGATAATGTATATAAGCTGATGCGTATCCAACAAATCATTGGACGCCGACTTCATACATCTACATTTAATCCGGTCTATTTGCAGCACCAGCTATTAAGTGCAGATGTCGTAATTGGAGCAGTTCATTCCTCCACAGGCAGGTCAACTGTTTTGGTGCCAGAGGAGATGGTTTCTCTGATGAAAGAAGGTAGTGTCATCATTGATGTGAGTATTGACCAGGGCGGTATTTTTGAAACATCAGAAGTGACAACGCTTGATAAACCAACATTTATAAAACACGGTGTCATTCATTACTGTGTACCTAATATTGCTTCTAAAGTCAGTCGTACCGCATCAGCAGCTATCAGTAATATTATCACTCCACTCCTCATCAAAGCTGGCGTGTATGGCGGCATTGAAGCGCTCTTACATAGTCATGCCGGATTTCGACATGGTGTCTATACATACAAAGGCCATCTGACAAATGAATATTTGGCCAAACGCTTTGGACAGAAGTATACCTCGCTGGATTTGATTCTTCCTTCGAAGATGTAGTAACGATTTCGGATTATGGATTTTTTGGATGCCAGATTAAAGGATGCCAGATACTAGATTTCGGATATTTTGGATGCCAGATTAAAGGATGCCAGATACCAGAGGCTAGGCGCTAAAATGTAGATTCTTCATTTAAGTATTGGCTTCGCAAATTCTTAAAACTGGGTCACCTTTTTAGCGCAGATTAAGGCAAATTTATTTAATAACGAATTTTTGCAGATTAGCTCATCACCCTCCATGATATATTAATATTTTATCCGAAACATTCCCGGTATTTCGTAGTCGAGAACTCTAAGTAATTTATCACTTAAATTGAAAGATGTCGCGCAAAAGCGGAAGTTTGAAGAGAAAAAATTTTATCCTCTTACTTGCTTACACTCATGAAAAGAAGCAAGGCTTCCAAGGAATGAAAATTTAAAATTGCATCATGATTCTGGCGTCTGGTATCTGGTATCTCGCATCCAAAGC
>JALYSC010000180.1:6226-6577 GCA_030855005.1 Bacteroidota bacterium
ATTAAATAAACTCACCATGGTTAATGACATGGATTCGATATACTAATGATAATTCCATAATCTCAATTTAATATCCCAAATCCCATGGTCGACTGGCTTCACGAAACCTAGTGCTACAGCTCACCAACCATCTGAAATCTGAAATTAAATCTTACCAGCCCGGCACAAGGAAGACACCAAACTTACCTTTCGCGCCTTTCAGTAGTGGCCATGCGAAATAAGGCTCAACAATGATCGCTCCTAAAACATTTACACGTGCTGAAACGCCTGTGCTAAAAACCCATGTCGGTTCAGGAATGCCATCAATGATTTCTTTACCCAAATCACCATAATCATTGAACGCTACACCTC
>JALYSC010000596.1 GCA_030855005.1 Bacteroidota bacterium
TCGACAAACTCAGGGACCGCCATTTTAAATAATTGATGCTGATTATTGGAGTAATGAATCTCAAATAAATGGTATTAATAATGTTCGAATGTTTATTGCGATAATTTGAAAAATCAAGTCGGTCCCTGAGCTTTTCGATGCTTGAATGTTTAGTACACTTTGTGCGACACTTTATTTCTCCGCGACACTGCGTGATAATTTTTCCCAAATCCCAAATCCAAAATGATTTTACCTACCAACAAAATATCCGGCTGACGTCAACAAAATACCTCCGAATACACTCAGCAGTATATAAGACAGTGCCATTCCATACTCACCCTTGTTCATCATCGAGAAACTCTCCTGTGAAAAAGCAGAGAACGTTGTAAATCCTCCCAATAAACCGGTAATTAAAAATAGTTGCCATTCCTGGGAAGGTTTGTATTTTAAAAAAGAAGCAAATAGCAAACCAATTAGAAAACAACCAACAAGATTGACAATGAATGTTCCTACAGGAAAGGAAGTTGACGCACGTTGATGAAAAAAGTGTGATACCAAATAGCGTAAGATACTTCCGATAAATCCCCCGAGACCCACAACTAAAATCAGTTTCATAAATATTAACATTTATTGAACACCTTCCTGCGGCAGATCCGGATTAGTCAGGTGCTTGTATTTATTGTACAGGAAAGAAATAATCAACAGCAATAACCCAAGTGAAACGAATACAATTGTTTTCGATATGGTATCAAGTTGCGTGAGGTCATATACCACCAGTTTCACAAGCGTAACAGCAAATAGGATGATGGCTCCAATTCGAAGATATTTTTTGTTTTTCCAGATACCCAATGCAATTAGTAATAGTGCATATACACCCCACAGAATACTTAGTCCAAGTTTATTGGATTGATTGGACTGCATTAGCTTCATTAAGGTGATCAGCTCACTGCTGGCCACCCACAGTATGGTTACATGCAGAAGAATATCATACGCAACATGAACTTTGAATTTGTCTTTGTTTTGAAACGTTGTGCGAAGATATTGATGAAGAGCAAACAACATTCCGGCTGCAAACACGTAAGAGATATATCGTATCCAAATACTTAAAGAGATTTTAGGGTAACTTGTTGATATTGGATCTATATAGTGATCTCTCAATTCACTTAATATATATAATCCCTGAGACAGGAATGCGATTATCGTAACACAAGCAAGTCCGGTAATTACAATATGAAAACTCCTTTCTCTAATATATTTTCCGGCAAACAAAATAAGAACTGTAAAAAAGAAAAGTGAATAATTTATAATCCAGATCACTTTAAAAAAATGATAATCTTCATTCCAATAATAATTTAGATAATCCTGTCCTTCGACTGTACTGGTTTTAGCACTGTCGGCGTACAACTGATTCCAATAAGTAGCTATTTCCATTCGAAATGTGAAGTAGATAGAAACCAATAGCACTGCAGGAAGCAGAAAATTAACCAAGTCCCGAAAAGGATCCACTTTGTTTTCAATACCAATATTCTTTGATTTTCGGTGAGTCATCAGGATGAATACAAAACACCCGATAGACAACAACGATGTGAGAAAACTGATATGAAAGAACGGTGTTATTCTGGTTGCTTCCAGCTCAATATTATAAAGCGTTGACATCGTGGTCCAGTCACCTGCCATACTGGTAAATGCAAGCAGCATCAACCCGTATGAAAGTTTTTCGTAGAAACCCACCTGCCTGTTTCGCCCTATCCAGAAGAGTAAGGCCGATTCACCTGCCCAAAGTAAGGTTACCCAATTACCATCTAGCTGAACCGGAATAGCAATTGTGATAAAGATCAGTGCCAGGCCGGCAACCATATAGAATAAATTACGGTCATATAGTTTTTGGCGATGGACAACAATGCTTACGACAGCATGTAACAAAGCATTGCCAAGGGTGAATAGCCCGAGATAAGATTCTGCATGAAAGAAATTGTTCAGCGCTGAATATCCCAATCCATAGAAGATAAAAGAATTGGACAGGATTAGCAT
>JALYSC010000597.1 GCA_030855005.1 Bacteroidota bacterium
TACTGCATTTCCCATCCTTAATTCCGGGCCGCACCCGATGCACCTTACCTTTTGTAACAAAGCTTACATAAGGAGCAGCAAAAACGGTGGATTTAAAATCAATAAAATGTTCGAGCTGTCCTTCTATGCCAATCAATAACTCCTCGTAAGTATGGATATGGGGCTCATTCACCGAATCCTGGATCCGAAGGGCATCCTCAGGTGCAATAAAGAATATGGTGAATGGATCAGTCACTAACTTGGAAATGGGGTTGGAGAAATTCGTTTCAAACTTTTTCTAAAGTCTCGCCTCCTTCTAAAGATATGCCATTCCTGCCATTTATTTAACACCAGACCTGATCGGAGGAAATCATCAAGTTTTTGCTTTTTTTTGTCTCTTACTCTCTTACTCTCTTACTCTCTTACTCTCTATTATCTTTGCCGCCCATGGAACAAAAACGGGTACTAGTCACTGGAGCAGGTGGATTTATTGGACGCTTCCTGCAACAGGAGGGATTGAGAAGGCACCACGATGTATATGGCAGTTACAGGAGTCCTGCAGAAGAGCTTTTGCTCCAGGAAGGTACACAGAAGTTTTTCCTCGAATTTTCAGAAAGAGAAAAATTAGTCGAAAGGCTTGAAAAGTTCGCAAAAGAAACTGGTGGATTCGAATATGTCATTCACTGTGCCGGCGTTACCAAGCCCGATAAGATCGAAGAATTCTATATCGGGAATGTCGAGTTCACTGAATTTTTTGTGAAAACTTTGTTGAATACTCAACCCAATTTTAAGAAATTCATATTCATCAGCAGTCTTCAGGCAATCGGTCCGGGTGATCCCAATACGATGATTCCGATTAACGAAAGCACCATTATGAAACCGTTTACCCCATACGGGATAAGTAAACACGAGGCTGAGAAAAAGATCATGGCAATTGAAGGCTTGGACTGGATCATCTTCAGACCTACATCGGTGTATGGGCCAAGGGATACCAAATTTGTTCATCAAATTGTCAAGCTGATTAAGAAAGGTATTGCGGTCAGAGTTGGTCCTACCGGTCAGCTTGTCAGTTTCATTTATGTAAAGGATCTTGTCCGAGCCCTGTGGGATGCAGTGGAAATGGATGTAAAAAACCAGATTTATTGTTTGTCTGATGGCTCAGATTATGATCCATCTGTAGTCAATCAGCATATCGCTAAACATCTCGGTATCAAAACACGCAATGTTAGATTGCCAAGAGGATTGCTGATGGGTTTCAGTTATGTGCGACTTGCAATAGCACGTGTTTTAGGAAAACCACTTCATGTCAGTCCATATAAAATCAAAGAGATCACCTCCAGAAATTGGCGCGTCGACAATTCCAAACTCCGCCGCGAACTCAAATTCGAACCGAAATACAATCTTGAGTCCGGCTTGTTAGATGCATTGACAGAAGATGGGTTTATAGAGAAAAAGTAGCCTTCGCCGAAATCCCAATTCTAAATCTCATACCCCCGCGCACCGCGTGCTCGTCCCTTGTTTTTCAAATTCTCGACGCTATGGCGTCTGATCATTTAAATATCCTGGGGATAGTATTGAAACTTGCACCCACAGTCTGGTATGGATTCGAAAGGCTCACCACAAGTCTGGCAACCTTTTATCTGGTATCTGGCAACCTTTTATCTGGCATCCTATTTCAAAATCCAAAATCCAAAATCAATTTATCCTAATACCGGATTCAGGATCGTATCCTGATATTCTTTATTCTTCAATTTCTTGGAAACTTCAGAAAAAGCATTAAGCGTCTGGTCCACATCAGCATCCGTGTGAGCAGCGGTAGGAATCATCCGTAGTAATATCATTCCTTTTGGAATCACAGGGTAGATAATCATCGAGGTAAATACGCCATACGATTCTCTCATATCATGTACAAGTTGCGTAGCCTCGAATGGTGACCCATACAAATAAACAGGTGTAACAACTGTATTGGTTGTGCCAATATCAAATCCTCTTTCTTTCAACCCATTCTGAAGCTTGAGTGCTATATGCC
>JALYSC010000181.1 GCA_030855005.1 Bacteroidota bacterium
GCGTAATTCCGCCTAGTCGCCCGTGTCTTCGAATGTTATTGTACCAGTGCATGTATTTTTCAATGCGGTCCTTCGCATCGTAGTAACTGGCAAAAGAAAATCGATCCATAAGTTCTCGTTGTTGAATGGAGTGGAATGATTCGATATATGCATTCTCTTCCGGAGTAGCTACATGCGTAAATTCTTGTTTCGCTTCCAGGTCCAGTAATGTCTGCCTTACTTTATGCGCGATGAACTGTGATCCATTGTCGTTACGGATGATCACTCCTTTGAGTCCAAACTTTAAGTCCAGGTGACGCATTAAGGCGATCACGTCCCTTTGTTTGACACTGCGCTGAAATATCCATACCAGGATTTTTCGGCTGAATACATCCATGATGGCAAGCTGATAATACCATCTCGAGTCACCTTGAACCCAAACATATTTAATATCCAGGCACAGATACTCCATCGGTCTGGAAGCCTTGATACGTCTAAACTTTACCCAGGTGCGCTTCCCTTTGCAGCGGATTACTTTTCCTGATAACAAGCGATGCTCCTTCATCAGTCTATATTCTTTCTTTCGATTAATCCTGTAGCCTATACCACGCAATTCTTTTGTCATGATTTGATAACCGTACACACAAAAATCTTGTCCGAGGATCTGTTTCATATCTTCTACCACATCTGCATTTGGAACCTCGACGTTTTGTTTCGGCGTATGCGTACTTGATTTCATGCCCCGTTCTCCGGGACACATCTTGTAATGGAAACTGCTCTTATTAACCCCTGTCCAAAGACACAAGTTTTTTACTGTCGTATGTTCGTGGAATTTGATCATCACTTCTTTTCGTTCATCGAGCGAGCATGGCTTTTTTTTAGCAGTTCATCTTTGACCTCCACCTCCAAAGCAAGCTTGGCGATGATCTTTTTGAGCCGATAATTCTCTTCCTCCAGCTCTCGTAGATGTGGATCCATGCGTTTGTAGGCCGCTTTCAATCCGTCCTTGCCTTTCGATAGATAGTTCTTCTTCCAATAAGAAAGTACTGAGGATGCCAGATTATACTTCCGGCAGTTTCGGTCTGGCCTTGGCGTTCGGCCTCCTGGAGGATACTATGCTTCTCTTCCGGGGTAAATTTTCTTCGTGCTTTTGACATAATTCCTGAAATTTACTGTGACTAAATTGATTTCTTCAATTCGTCCAGACTTTCAGGGGGCTAAGACAATCTTCAGTATGAAAATTACTCGTTAATAAATTTTATTGAGGTGAAGAACAAACACTATTCTGAAAAGAAATTTGCTTTCGTATCCTTCAAAAGCATTTCTACTCCATTAGATAGTGTTAAAGTAGCTGAACTCGATAAATGAACAAAGTTATTGGTTACACTAATTTGAAACTTGACGGTTTAGAATATTTTTTAATACGACATATTGATGGCAAAAATGAAGTTATAGATACTATAGAGGTTGTGTTGTAGCAGTTGCTGATAAGGAAGTAATTTAATAGCTAAAGGTTTTGGCCCAACATGTAGATCAACAACAACAGTTCTTTTTGAGCCTCCGATCAGGTGCCACTAATAAATTGGTCTACATTTACTTGTCCCTCATTCTACAGAGATTTGTTGAGCAACAGATTCACCAACATCTACTACGACCTGGGATACTTTACGAACTACAGCCAAAGCCTCCAATCAGAGTCTTAATAACATGGGCCAATCGCTACCTTAGCCTCTGCCTCCGCCTCTGCCTTAGCCTTATTTTTTCCTTTCCCGCTTATTTCCAACCACTTACATTCGCATAAGCAAAATAAAAATATGTAACCCCATGATATTTTATCGAAAGTAATTATCGAACTTTGCCCTCCCGATTTGCCGGAATATTGGCATAACAGACTATAAATCAGAGTAATGAGAAAAGCAGATTTGGTTAACACCATTGCGGAAAAAACCGGCGTCCCTAAAGTAGACGTCCTGGTGACCATGGAAACGTTCTTTTCCGAGATTAAAAGCTCACTTTCTAAAAATGAGAATGTGTATATCCGCGGATTTGGCTCCTTTATTACTAAGAGGAGGGCTAAAAAAGTGGGAAGACACATTAAAAACAATGTATCCATTGAAATTCCGGCTCATTACATCCCTTCCTTTAAGCCTGCAAAGATATTTGTGGACGAAGTGAAGGATGGCGTTAGACCACAGGAATAACCCTTGGTCAGGAACCGGGAGCAGATCCTATATATAGTAGGTGCTGTATTATTAGTAGCAGTCCTCTATTTTGGATTTGACACCATACCAACAAAACAAAAGGAGCTCGAAAAGTCGAGAGTCCTCTCAGGTGCAGAATTTGACATCCATACCCTTCAGGCCGACGCCAAAAAATTACTTGAACCCAATGATATAGCTCTTGTAGAGAGCATCGAATCGCAGGTTCAGTTTGCAAAAGACGATAGTACCCGCATTGAGCCGTTGAAGCAGCTTTCCGGATTTTGGTTTTCCCATCAAAAGCCTATACTGGCTGGTTCTTATGCCAAACAGGTCGCAGAGATTACCCAAGATGCCCAAAGTTGGTCAATAACAGGGACCACCTTTGCCGCCGCGCTCAGCCAAACGGATCTGGAAGCCAAAATGAAAGAGGATGTCAGAGACCAGGCCGTAGCCGCCTTTGAAAATGCTATTTCGCTGGAACCCAATGTTGTCGAACACAGGGTCAACCAGGCTCTTTGTTATATCGAGACGCCCGATGTTGCGCAACCGATGAAAGGTATACAGATGCTGGCTTCTACGGCCACCAACTACCCCGAATCAGCTTTGCCTCCATATCATCTGGCAAGATTAGCAGTCAGAACGGGACAAATGGAGCGAGCGGAAGAACGGATCGAACAAGCCCTGAAAATAGATTCAACGAATTCGAAAATTGCCTGTTTGGCAATAGAGATATATACAACGGTCAACAAACCTGCAGAAGCGAAAGCGCTGGAGGGAAGATGTACCGGTACTAAGTAGACCATATTTTATAAAAACATAATTTCTAACACATGCCTTGCGGTAAGAAAAGAAAAAGACATAAAATCGCTACGCACAAGCGTAAAAAGCGTCTGAGAAAGAACAGACATAAGAAGAAGAACAGATAGTATTTTTTTAAAACCGGCATACAGCAGTCCGATGTCCATTGCGTAGCATTTTGCAAAAAGACCGCCACCGGTAAGACTGAGTTCTTCTGATCAACGATACAACCGGGCTTAGGCCCGGTTATTCACTTTCTCAGCCTCCGGTGTAGCATCGCGATTAAATAACGATATACCCTATTGCCGTCAATCAATACCTGTTCCCATCCGGTCAGCCGGCTGTGAGTGAGTCAATTGTTTTGATTTTTGCCTTTGAGGGCTACGACTGCTAATATGCCACGGAGCATATAGGGTATTTTATGGACAAAGAATTAATCGTCCAGGGGTCACCCACCAAGGTGGAAATTGCACTGGTGGAAGACCAGAAGCTGGTAGAACTCCATCAGCAAAAGACTACGACCAACTTTTCAGTTGGCGACATCTTTTTTGGGAAGATCAAGAAGATCATGCCCAGTCTCAATGCTGTCTTCGTCGACATAGGCCATCGTAAAGATGCCTTCCTTCATTATACCGACATGGGTCCCAAGTTGCGGACCGTCATGAAGTTTACGGAAGACAGTATCCAGGGAACACAACAGACCTCTCTACTTGACAATTTCGAATTTGAACCTGAGATCATCAAGACCGGCAAGGTCGACCAGGTCCTGAAGAAAAATGAGTCAATCCTCATCCAGATCCTTAAAGAGCCCATCTCGACCAAAGGACCTCGCTTAAGTTGTGAGATCACCATCCCCGGTCGCTATATCGTACTGACTCCTTTCACCAATACCATTGCGGTATCTAAGAAGGTAAGTAGCCAGGAAGAGAGGAAGCGCCTCCAGGTATTGGTGGAATCCATCCGTCCCAAGAATTTTGGGATCATCGTGAGGACTGCAGCAGAAGGTAAAAAAACAGCCGATCTGCATGAGGAGTTGAAAGAACTACTGGATAAATGGAGCCAGATCCACAAACAACTCTACAAACGTCTGCAACCTGCCAAGTTGCTCAGTGAGCTGGATAAGACCTCTTCAATCCTGCGTGATATGCTCAATGATGATTTTACCAATATCATCGTTAACGATAAGGAGATCTATGACAATATCCAGGATTATCTTGATAATATAGCACCAGCTAAACGCGACATCATCTCGCTCTATAAAGGAAAGAAATCCGTTTTTGATACTTATGGCGTGAACCGACAGATTAAATCATCATTTGGCAAAACAGCCACTCTTCCAAGCGGTGCCTACCTCGTGATCGAGTCCACGGAAGCCATGCACGTCATCGACGTCAACTCTGGTCCTAAGATGCAGCGCAAAGACCAGGAGAGTACAGCCGCTTCTGTCAATATGGAAGCTGCAGAAGAAATAGCACGCCAGCTTCGGTTACGTGATATTGGTGGCCTGATCATTATTGACTTTATTGATATGCGCAGCCCTGAAAATAAAACAGAGCTCGTGCGTCACATGAAGGATATGATGAAACGTGACAGTGCACAACATACGATACTACCGCTGAGCAAATTTGGTCTTATGCAGATCACTCGTCAGCGAGTGCGTCCTGAGGTGAAAATTGATACCGCGGAAGTGTGTTACACCTGCCAGGGGACCGGCAAAGTAAATCCAACAGTACTGATCACAGACGACATCATTCGTGATCTGGAATACATACAGCAGACGCGACCAAAGACTAACGTACGAATTGAAGTACATCCCTACGTGAATGCATTTCTCAAACAAGGTTTTCCTAGTTTTCAGCATACATGGTGGTGGAAAAATCAACGATGGATACGCATCTCACCCAACTCGGATTTTAGCCTTCATGAATATAAATTTTTTGATGGCAACAACGATGAGATCCGGTTATATTAATGCTGCATGATATCCCTGCATGACATAGAATCCATAGAGGATATTCAATTGCTCATCAATTCATTTTACAATAAAGTAAAAGAGGATGATGTGATTGGTTACATCTTCAATGATATTGCTGATGTCAACTGGGAACATCATCTTCCTAAAATGTATGCCTTCTGGGAATTTCTTTTACTCGGTGGTGATCAATACCTGGGCAATCCAATAGAACCACATAAAAAGTTGAGTGAAAAAGTTTCCCTGACTAAAGAACATTTTGATCGCTGGGTTATGCTCTTTCAAAAAAATGCCGATGAACTTTTTCAGGGCCGAGTGGCTGAAGAAGCAAAGCACAAAGCAGCTATGATCGCGATGACCTGGTTGCCTAAATTCACTAGCTTGCGGTAACCTGTCTGAATAAACTTTCTTCTTTCGATTTCGTTCTGAAATCCAAAATTGCAGAGCTCATTTATATGCCTGCACTTTCCAGCACCATATTCAACGGGTTCATCTAATATTAATTTTCTTTTTACCTTATAATGGCAATATTTGAGTTGAGAAACTAATTATACTATCTGACCAATAGACTTGACGTGAAGATATTTTTTCCGGTGCTCAACTGGGGCCTTGGCCATGCGAGCAGATCCTTACCTCTAATCAGAAAATATCTTGATCTTGGTCATGATGTACTTCCTGCATCTGATGGTGAAGCACTCACTATGCTACGCCAGGAACTCCCAAATCTAAAAGTGTTGCAATTACCTGGCTACGGAATTCACTATTCCAGCAAGTATATGCCGTTCAATATGTTGCGCTATGGACCTGGCATGCTTAAGGCAATGAAAGCAGAACATGATTTGACTAAAGCTATTGTCAAGCGCGAACAAATTGATTGCATCATTTCGGATAACCGTTATGGATGTTATCTTGAAGATGTTCCATCTGCGCTGATCACACATCAGTTACAGGTTTTTACCGGTCAAAAATTACTTGATGTTTACATACGCCGTCAGATAAGAGGATGGTGTAAAAATTTTGATGAAATATGGATTCCTGATCAGGCACCACCCAATAGCATCACAGGTGAACTAACTGATCAGGCAACAAATCCAATTCCAAAACATTACCTCGGTATTATTTCAGAATTATCAAGTAGCCCCTCCACAGGACCTTATGATGCAGTCGCTGTTATCTCGGGACCAGAACCTCAGCGAACTCATTTCGAACAACTTGTTATAAAACAACTCATCTTGCTCGAGGGCAGGTATGCAGTAGTATGTGGAAAGCCGGGAACTGATGAAATCAAGCGTGAAGAAAATAATCTGACTATCATTCCTTATTTATCGCGTGCCGAATTATCAGAGCTTTTAAATCAAACGGAAGTTGTGATAGCGCGTAGTGGATACACTACATTAATGGATCTTGCGCGGACGGGACATAAAGCAATTCTTTGTCCCACACCCGGTCAGTATGAACAGATCTATCTTGCTGATCGTCTCGCGAGTTTAGGTCAATGCGTGTACAAACGCCAGGAAAATTTAAACCTGCAAAAAGCATTGGCAGAAGTAGTGCAGGTTAACCCCATCCGTCATGATGGAAATGTGAT
>JALYSC010000182.1 GCA_030855005.1 Bacteroidota bacterium
ATGCACGATATATAATTTCCAAAGTAAAGATGGTACCTGGTTTTCAGGATGTAGAGCAACAATTACTCGATAAAATGAATAAAGCTGCTGAACTGGCAGCGAAAAAGGCAACTCCCATATTTGTAGATGCCATCACTGATATGTCATTTCGTGATGCGATGAATATCCTTTTAGGTGAGAAGGATGCTGCTACGCGTTATCTCGAAACAGAAACCCGTACGCCTCTATATACCGCATTTCTTCCTGTCATCCAATCTGCTCTTGATGAAGTCAACGCGCGAACATACTGGAAGTCTGTAATCACTGCGTACAACAATATTCCATTTGTCAAAAAGGCCAATCCTGCACTGGATGATCATGTCAGCCAGAAAGCATTGGATGGTTTATTTAGTCTGATACAAGTGAAGGAAGGGAAAATCCGTGGTGATCAATCCGAACGGAAAACAGATCTGTTGCAAAAAGTATTTGCAAAACAGGATAAGGGCTAAGGGATCGGCGTTACAAAGGGCATCTTCAGAACAGCCGGATCCATATTTTTTTTATCAATGACACAAGAAGGGTGTGTAAGTACGTCTCCAACACTTACCTGAGGAAATACATCATTTCCTAAATCATTGCGTAGAAAAATAAAATTGAACCCCAAATCATTAGCGCCAATCAATCGGTATCCTTTTTTATTTCCCAGTTTCACCATTGCTTCCGGAGAGGCTCCATGATATTGAGGATGTTTTCCTGGAAATGAATACTCAGCATCGTAGGGCACTACAATGTTTTGTTGATCGTAATTGATTTGAGTTTCAATAATCACCACTCTTGGACTTACTATAGTAAGTGCATCCCATATCCAGTAATCATTGCCATCAATATCAATTGACAGGACGTCTACTTCACCCAAGATATTATGTCTTGCAATGATTTCATTGATATTTTCCCTCGTTACTTTTACCTCTGCAAAAACGGGTTTGTGTCCAAAGGGGATTGGATGATGGTCATAAAAATATTGGCCTCTCGAAATGCTCCTTTTATTTCCATCTATAAATAGACCATGCCATCCAAAATTGATTGCCAGGTTAGCGCAATTGCTATTCAACCCATCATCTGATCCTATCTCAATAAAAGATGCATTGTGTATGCCCACAGCTGCGAGAATAAAGAG
The DNA here is from genome assembly GCA_030855005.1 of Bacteroidota bacterium. GTDB lineage: Bacteria > Bacteroidota > Bacteroidia > Chitinophagales > Saprospiraceae > Opimibacter. Next base: position 1,157 of record JALYSC010000182.1, read on the forward strand.
AATCTTGCCATCTTCTTCAAATTGAGAAAATACACGAAAACCGGTTGTCTTCAGATTGAGTTTATCTGATTGATGAGAATGCAGTTGATAAAAATTAAATATCTGTCGCAAACTTACCTGTGTTGCACTTGAGTAGCGGGACTTAAGCCATAAGTGCTGAAAGTATTTTTTGATCAGGTGTTTTAGATAGTTCATATTTTAAATAGCTCCGCAGAAGGGTTAAAACTCGTAAAAAGAATTCAGACTTCTGTGGCTGTGTGATATCAACTATCCTGCTTTGTACTTTACAGGGGGAGATTTAGAATATGCCGTGAAAAAAATAATATGGATGGTTAGCGCTACTATAATCGTAAGCCCTCCGGCAATCGACCATCCAGATGGAAATTCATTATATCCAATCATCACCCAGATAGGATTCAAAATTGGTTCCAGCATAGCGATCAATGAACTTTCTATTGCACTAATGCAACGCTGGCCATAGGTAAATAATAAATAACCCAATCCGATTTGGATGACTCCGAGGAAAATAAGCATTCCATGCTCCGGCAAGGTAGGTGCAGGTGATTTTAGAAACCAAAATAACGTGATAAGTACCACCAAAACATTTCCAAAAAAAATACCACTCATCTGCTGAGTCTGATTGCTGAATCGCAAGCTAAGGATCAGGAAAGCAGAAAAAAAACCGGATAATAATGCAAGGCCATCACCTATCCAGCTATGACCCTTTCCCTGGTTGAGCAGAAAAAACGAAAGCCCAATCGTACAAACCAATACTGTCAATAAATTGTGCGCCTTGATTTTTTGATTCAGGATCCTGGGCTCAAGTACCAGTACGATTGCCGGAGAGATATACTGAAGAAAAATAGCGTTAGCAGCCGTTGTAAGTTTTGTAGCGGTTACAAAGCATATTAATAGCGGCGCATAGCAAACCGCTATCAGCAAAACTCTGCGATCTAAATGAATTGCTTGTTTTCGGAAGACCAGTAGAAAAAAAAGCCCCGCGTAAAGACTTCGGTAAAAGAGAATGGTAAATGCGTCAAGTGTAATCAGTTTCACCAGCAATCCTCCTGTACTCCACACGATCGCCGCGAAAATAGTCAGGAATACACCTTTGACATGCGGACTCATGTAATAAATCGCTTGTGAAAAAGAATTTCAGTTTAATGCTGATGGTTGGAATAAAAGCCTACAAAAATGGATCAGACCACTTAGCTTCTGTAAGAATTTTTTCATCCGTCATCGTAAGCAAGAAAGCTATCAGTGCAGACTTTTCTACTTCCGAAAAATTGAGCCGTTTTGGATCGCCCGATTCATTCTGCAGAGCCGGATGAAGATTCGAATGTCCTTGAATTCCATCGCTATAGAAATTAACTACCTCATTCAGTGTCCCAAAACGACCATCGTGCATATACGGAGCCGTTAATTCTATATTACGAAGGCTGGGTACTTTAAACACCCCATTGTCCTCATCCCTGTTGCTGATTTTTCCAACACCATCATCCAGATAAATAAGGTCAAGACCATTGCTTGCAAAATCCACAGTTCCTTCAAATATTCCCGCAGAATGGCAGGTATTGCAATTATTTATGAAGATGTTTTTGCCCTGATTTTCAGCTGCGGTGAAGTTTTGCCATGTTTCAGTCGGATCGCTTGCATTGGCGGCGAAAATTGGCCGGTCAATTTTTGCGTCATTACTTGTTAGAGAATTAATGAATGTTTCCATTGCGAGGAAAGGCATCCATGATTCCATTTTATCTACTCCAAAAGCTTTCCTGGTAAGAATCTGATAGTAGTCCAGGTTATTTAATTTTGGGATAAGATCTTCAAGCGGCATTCCCATTTCATTTGGATTCTCAAGGCTTTGCTGCATTTGTTCGCTTAACGTATTTACGCGACCATCCCAGAATAATTGAGTACCCGGATCTTCACTATAGGTTGCGAAACTTTGAAATACACCAAGTGCAAGTGAATTACGGGTCGTAATATTTCCATTCACTCCATGACTAAAGTCAATATTATCTGAAAAAGCCAGAGCCTGCTGATGACATGATCCGCAGGAGACGGTATTGTCAACAGAAAGTTGTGTATCATAAAATAGTACCCGACCTAAGGTGGCCATAGCGTTAGCCTGGTTATTGGGTTTAGAATCCGGAAAGCCTACTGCTTGTGAATAAAAAAAATAAGTAGAAGGAAGATTGAGATTCTGGTTAAGAGTCGTGTATTCTGCGTCTGTGTAAGGACCTGCCACTTCATATTCCACGATATCTCCGCAGGATGAAAAAACGAAAGAAAGTAAACCGAGGCTGAACAGGTAATGGACGGTTTTCATAAAAGTGGGTTTTATTAGCTATGAATATATTAATTTTTTACGCCAAATCTTTTCAAATTATTGCGACATGTCAAATTCCTTCCATTTCCAACCATCCTGATAGATAATCACCGCTCCTTCGGGAAATAGTTTGAAAGTAAGGATGTAAGGATAGTCTTGTATATCAACTTTATAAAATTCATTTTCATAGCTGCTGCCCCCGATACCATTGCGCCACCACCAATTACCCCACTGATTGAATGTCACTTTCAATTGCATAGGACCGGTCTGTTCTACTTTGACACCATCAGTCGGTGTGGTCATATTAAACTGGAATATGTCATACATCTTTCCTTCATAAGGACGATCCGTCTGGTAATCGAGCAACTCATCTATTCCGGTAGGACCATTAATCATGCATGTCATCACTATCCCATTGTAATTATCAGGCGAGTTCAACACAAATACATATGGCGCATCATGCCACCTGAAATCTGATTTAAGCGACCGCAATATTTGTGTTGAATCATTCCAGGCTGCAAGTGTTTTTTGCTGGAGATAAATACTTATGACGAGATAAATAACAGGAAAGATGTAGAGCCACTTTTTGGATGATATGGATAAGAGTGCAGTGAAACCAATCATCAGGAAAGCTAAAGGCATATAGCTATAACGGTCGTTCATACCCGTCAGCAAATGATTAAAGAAGAGATTGACTACAGGCAGAATAAAAATCATGGATGCAGTAAATCCAAAGTAGATGAGGTGCCAGTGAGGCTTTACTTTACGGATTCTTATAAAGTAGAACAGGCTCACTATTATAAAACCTGTCATGAAAAAGAAAGGAATTGCCGGATAGGAAAGGATCTGATCAAACAGTAAGCTCTTGGTTTTGAAAGAGAAATAACGAGCGAAAAAGAAATGCTTTACAACATATTTCAACTCCGACATCGCAGTTGTGATCAAATCAAATTTCAAATGAACCTTCGCGCCATAATGTCCGACAAGCGCTCCAAGCGTTAATACATTTAGCATCAAATAAGATCCCAGAATAACCCAGATCATGCTTGCATATTGTAAGAGAGGCCGCAATATAGTTTTTCGGTGCTCAGCAATAAGCCATATATTAAAACCTGCCAGTGTGATGAGAAGCGGTGTGACAAAAGATATTTCCAAAAGGAATAAAGACCCTAAATAAATGACACCACTCCATATTAAATGTTTGCGTTTTCGTTCCTGGAGATACTGTGAAAAGAAATACATTATTCCCAGGATGGCCATCAGGGAAAGCAGGTAGTGAACGCACACCTTCCAAACAACAGGTTCTACATTGTAAGGGTGAAGTAGAAAAATACCAACTCCTAACAAAGCCATGGAATAATTCAATTTCGCACCCCACTGTTTCATCCAGATAATAATCACATGGTAAAGCAGGTAACCGTTGAGACCATGCAGAATGGTAAAAAATAAATACCACGGCAATCCCTGTACTCCGAATAATTTATAAAAACTATAGAAGACTAAATGAAGTAATTGATGGTTGCCCGGATAGCCAAAACAATTGATGATGTCCGAAAATTTGCCATGATTATAATCATCCTGCCACCCGGGAAAATCAAAAACAAATCCGGCACCGATAGAAGGAATAAAACTGATCAGTGAGGCGACCAGGCATAGCACGAGCACATTCCTGGACGAGATCATGGAGAAGTAGCAAAAGATTCAATCGTATTTTCAATGACTCCGCCTTCCATCATAAATAGTGTCCCTTCGTTTCTCTTTTCTTTTTTCAGTAGTATGCCCTGCCATTGGTCACCACACGCGTTATGAATTTTTCCTGTCGAGAGGACGACAAGTTTTGCACCGGGTTGCACGAGTATAAATCCGTTTTTAGGAATCGAAATTCTGCAACCTATCTCCAGTACTGCACCGGGAAGCAATGTCAGGTTGCCTTCCAGATCTGCACTGCCTTCCCATCTAACACTATCCATAATGGTGATATTCGCAGTGGTATCCAATGTACACCAACGAGGCTCGAGAATATTGCGTTGCAATGATCCTGTCTTGGCCATATTCATCAGAATTTTACCAATCTGACAAGGTGTGACTGAAGCCATGTGTGCATTGTAATCCATCATATTGTCACTATACATGGTGTCACACGGTGATGTATCTGTCTTATTATAACAATTCGGATGTGCTGGCGTATCATCACACCCATCATACCCTGTCCAGGTATGCGCCAGTCCAAGTGAATGACCAATCTCATGATTGGTAATACCACGAAGGCCCCAAACACTGGGTCTTTCAAACCAGCGCCCAAAGATTTTTACAGAAGAGCCAAGTGAAATGCCGGATGCATCAGGCTTGTATGTTTTTGATTTTATACTGTCGAGCTGATGTGTCTGCACAAATATGTTCATGATGGAATCTTCATGCACAGCATATTTTTTAATAACTCTACGGTCGCTGATATTTCTTTCCCTTCCGGTTTTGACAGCATAGCAAAGTGTATCATCGATATGATAGTAGACACCATCATCGCCGGGCACATCCGGATCAGGTGTGATGGCGTAGCGATAGGGTATCGGGATCACAGGCGTATTGTTGCCATGAGGCAGGAACATTTTCATGTTACGCTCAAGGTTGTAATGCGCTGTCTTAATCCATTCCTGCGCATAGGCTGTCACATCACTTTCAGGGATACAATGTCTCCCATCCTTGCTATTCATAAAGTGAAAATTGACCCGGATGTATTTCATCCGCATTAGTTCCGGATGAGCAACATAAGTTAGCGGCTCATTACATGGACTTATTTTGGGATCAGAATTGGATCGCGGCAAAATGCGGACATCTTCCTGCTTGGCATAGTGTTCATGCAGGCGTGGACTACAACCTATCACCAGGATAACAATAGGAAGCAGCCACGTAACCCGTTTCATGATTATGTGTTTAATCCACCGCACACACTGATTGTTTGGCCAGTGATGTAAGCTGAAAGATCAGAACCAAGGAATACAGCAAGCTGAGCTACTTCATCAGGTCTGCCTAATCTATTCAATGG
>JALYSC010000183.1 GCA_030855005.1 Bacteroidota bacterium
GTGTTTCTCCGGTAAGATTGATGACCTTACTTCTGATCTTCAATTAGGTATAATGCAACCAGTTCATGGCGCGATAAATTTTCTCCAAGACCATTATATTTTGATTTGGCGGAGCTATAGAGTTCTTCAAAATTATGTTCTTTTTTATTTGTCATATCAAGCATCACCGGATGTATGTAATGCGATCTACAGACTGCAATCGTATTTCCCAGTTTTTCTGCAACACGGCTGACCAGCGCAGTTAGCATTTTACGTTTTGGATTTAATTCAAGTTCTGCAAGTGCTTCCGGGAATAATTCTATTGCCCACACAGTACCACCCCATGTCCTGAAATCTTTTGCTGTGTAGTCTCCTCCTGATATTTCTTGCAGATAAGAATTCACATCCTGCGAGAAGACTGGGTGACGATATCCTGTTTCATCCAGATACTGAAACACTTCCTGTCCCGGTATCTCACTGCATTCCAGAATAAGGCGTGTAAGTTTCTTGCCATGGATTGGCATTTTATGGAAGAGGTTGCTTTTCCCCTTAAACTCAAAAGTAACGGTGCCATTATGAACCTTCAAATGTTTTCTCTTTAACGTAGTAAGTCCGTATGTGCCATTTTCCTGTTCATACATTTTATTGCCAATTCGTATTCCGCTTTGATCGAGGATACTTATGACAAGTGAGACCACTTTCTCACGCGGCCATCCGGGTTTGCGCAGATCGAGTTGAATTTTTTTTCGCAGATCGGGTAATACTTTTGCGAAATTCGCCATTCGATCAAACTTGTTGATATGGCTTCTGCGACTCCATTCTTCGTGATAGAGATATTGCTTGCGTCCACGTGCGTCAATTCCTGTCGCCTGGAGGTGGCCATCCGGATTGGCGCTGACCCACACATTCTTCCACGCCGGAGGAATTCTGAGCAATCTTATACGGGTAAGATCTTCTTTGCTATGAACTTTTTTTCCTTCGTCATCAAAAAAAGCAAACCCTTTTCCAAATCCTTTACGACGGAAACCGGGATCGTCAGCTGTTACGTGGATTAGCTTTGTCATAGAATGAATATCATAATCAACTTCAACCGTCAAAGTTGATAAAAGTTGAGAAGCTGTTTCCTGCAGTGGTATTCAGGTGCTATAAAGAATACGGTTTGACATCAGCACCAAAAAATTTTACAATATTTTCCCCAAATTCTATAACAATTATCTTTCCTGTCCTAATTTTAAAAGCATGCATTTCTGCAGATTAATTGACTCTCTTTTTGATTTATTTACTTTTTTTTATCAGCAGTTCAAAACTACCTTACGGAAAGATTTATGTATCACAATAAGAGAAATAGACAATTCCCATGACGAATGACTGGCATGTTTATATCGTTTTAGGATTTTCAATTCAGATCTAAAGTTGCCGATGTAAAGCTGGAGAGCGTTATTGGCAGCGGTTTTTATCAGATACTGCTGTCAGTTAATGATCATTAAAGATCTAGTTTTGTATAAATTGACTTCGGCAGCATATTCAGGAATGGCAGTGAATTATTGTAATCCAGATTTGTATAATTTGAGCCAATTGCCTTTAAATTGGTCAGGTAGGCAGCCTTATTTTCAGAATAATATTTTTCAGATAGTAATGCCCACGATAAGGGACCCAGCTTTTCCGCCAAAAACCATTTTTCTATAAGTCGTGCTATTCTTCCATTACCATCTTCAAAAGGCTGAATCAACAACAGAACCAGGTGGAGCATTGAAGCGTAATAAAATACTTCTTCAATGGTGAGTTGCGATTCCAGCAATTGTTCGAGGTCAACATAGTATTTCAGCATTTCTGAAAAAAGCAACCCTGGTGATGCTGCGACATAGGTAGTCAAACCGTTATTTTTAATTTCCCTTTGTTCCTTTCTGAAGATTCCCTGTTGTGATTCGGGAAGCATATTTTTTGTCAGCACAGCATGAGATTCTATCAGCGTAGTGGAAGAGAGGCGGGTACTCTGGCTAAACAAGTAAGCATTAAATAAATCCTCAGAATAATCTGCCTCATACTCTGGTTCAACTAAACTGGATGAATTCAGGGCAGAAAAAGATAAGTAAATATGCAATTGCTGAGTTTGAAATGCAGTCTGGATCTCAGGGTTAAAAAACTGTTGATTTGCAGGATCAAAATAAGCTCTATGAGCATCCAGCAGAAGGATAGGTATGACTTGCAGAGGGATACTCATATTGAATCACTACAATTTTTAAAAAGACTATTCCTGGCACTACTTATTTTTTCTTAAACAAAAACTCGCCCCCTCCCTGCTTCAGCAACATCGTTTTATCCTCGACATTAAATTCAAGCACGATGCCCGCACGGTCAAACTTAAATTGATTGGGTGCAGTTGCCTCAAGTGAAAATGAAGATTGTCCCGTACCCTGTGCAATGAGGATTTTTCCTTCCTGAGTAATCGTGATCTCTACCGGGATTTGTTCACTGCTATATAATCCGGTTAAGGGTTCCAGTTCTCCAGCAGTAATTGGATAAGAAGTAAAAACAGGAATATCGATTGGCAAATTAAAAACAGCGCTTAAGACAGCAATGCTTATATCATTATTATTATAGTTCGTTCCATTACTGGTTAATGCAAATGAAACTTTATCCTCTGGAAAATAATAAAAGAGGCTTTGGAAACCATCAATACTCCCTCCATGACCATATCCTTTTTTTTCATTGAAAGGTACCTGGATCATGCCCATACCATAACCATCCTGGATCATCTTCATTTGCTGAAGACTTTCCATGGTAATAAGTTTTCCATTATAGAGTGCGTCGGCAAACCGGATCAAATCGAGTGGGGTAGAAACTATACCACCAGCACCCATCGGAATCGACATATTCGTTTCTGATTCTTTTATCCAGGCACTGACAAATGAATACGAATATGCCTCATTTCTGGTTGGTTCAATTGTGCCACCATAGAAAGTATGTACCAGTTTGGCAGGATCATAAATATATTTTTTGAGAAGTGAAGGATAAGGTTGTTTAAAAACCTCTTCAAGTACATAAGTCAGCAATACATAATTAGAATTGCTGTATTCCGCTTTACTATCCGGTGCAAAATCACTCCCTCCTTTGATGATATAATCCAGCATTTGAGCTTTTGTTTTTGGCTGCGTCATATATCCGGGATATGCCTCATCATTTGTGAAATCATGTACACCACTTCTATGGTGGAGCAAATGCCTGATAGTTATTTTATCAGCATTGGGCAGTGAGAAGAAATATTTGTTGATAGTCTGATCCAATTTTAATTTTCCCTGTTCGACAGCTTTCATTACCAATGTTGCTGTAAAGGTCTTCGTTATCGACCCGATGCGATACATCGTATTTTCATTCAGAATTGATTTGTTGTCAACATCACTATATCCTACAGATTTAGCGTAGAGTAGTTTTCCATCCCGTGATACCGCAATACTTCCCATAAACTTCTGATTATCGTCGAGGGCTTTGAAGAAGGTGTTTAGTTTCGCCGTATCAATGGATTGACTGTATCCGGCTTGCATAGCAAAGCAGAGGAGTAACATACCTATGTGTTTCATAATGATTTGGTTGTTTCAGTAATAATGATAGGAAAATATCAGGTCTGTGGTGAAAATTAATCGGCGAAATCTATGATATCCTTGACAACTATGTTTATTTCAATAGACTTGTGTCTAAAATACGCAGTGGTTTCGGCTCTGCTCAAATACAGTTGAAATTCTTCACTCGCAGAGAGGAGCGGAGTGCCCGACAGACTCTCCTCAACAACCGCCAAAGCATTTGATATTAACTAATCAAATTTGCGCTAATTCAATAATAATAACATATGCGTAATCAGGGCTAAAAATTCCTCGCTGCTGTCTGCTCTCCCGCAACATTTCTAAAGAAATGGCGTGATCTCCGCCGCGCTACGACATGCTCTTTGCTCTTTCCTCTTTGCTTTATGCTACTGATTCACCTCATTCAAAATCATCTCCGCAAACTCATCCACCCTCATAGCACCTTTATCACCTTCACCTTGCTTCCTCAGTGCCACAAGATTTTCATCCCGCTCTTTATCACCAACAACAAGCATGTATGGGATCTTCTTCATCTCTGTGTCACGGATCTTCCGCCCAATCGTCTCATTCCGATCATCCACATATCCAGACAAACCCACTTCTTCTAAAGTAGCCAGCACGTTCTTGCAATATTCAACATGCCCCTCACCAATAGGCAAGACCGCAAATTGGTCAGGTGCTAACCATAGAGGTAGTTTCCCTGTTGTGTGTTCGATAAGTATACTGAAGAAGCGTTCCATACTACCGAAAGGAGCACGATGAATCATCACTGGTCGATGAGGTTGATTGTCGGCGCCGATATATTCTAATTGAAAACGTTCCGGAAGATTATAGTCAACCTGGATAGTACCAAGTTGCCATGAACGTCCAATAGCATCACGGATCATGAAGTCAAGCTTTGGTCCATAGAATGCTGCTTCACCTTCTACCTGCACCGCTTCAAGTCCAGCTTCAGCAACAGCATCAATAATAGCCTGCTCTGCTTTCCTGAAATTTTCAGGATCACCAAGATATTTTTCTGGTTTTGCCGGATCACGTAAAGAGATCTGTGCAGTGAAATTATCAAACCCTGCTTTCGCAATAACAAGCTTCGTTAATTCTAATACATTTAAAAATTCTTCACGCACCTGGTCCTGTGTGCAAAAGATATGTGCATCATCCTGTGTAAATCCTCGGACACGCGATAAGCCATGTAATTCACCACTTTGTTCGTAACGATAGACGGTTCCAAATTCCGCGATACGAATTGGAAGATCGCGATAGGAGTGAGGCTTCACTGCAAATATTTCACAGTGATGAGGGCAATTCATCGGCTTCAATAAAAACTCTTCACCTTCTTTTGGAGTATGGATCGGCTGAAAACTATCAGCACCATATTTTTCATAATGGCCTGAAGTAACATAGAGTTCCTTCTTACCAATATGCGGTGTCATCACTTCGGAATAGCCTCGCTTGTTTTGTTCTTTACGCAAAAAGTTTTGCAGACGATTACGTACTACAGTTCCACGAGGTAACCATAATGGAAGTCCTGCTCCAACCTTTTCGGAGAAAGCAAATAATTCTAATTCAGCACCGAGTTTACGGTGATCACGTTTTTTTGCTTCTTCGAGAAGTATTAAATATTCAGTGAGTTCCTTCTGCTGCGGAAAAGTAATTCCATAGATACGTGTAAGCTGTTTACGTTTTTCATCACCTCTCCAATATGCTCCTGCTATATTGGTAAGCTTTACAGCTTTGATCTTTTCTGTGTTGACGATATGCGGACCTTTGCACAAATCAACAAAATTCCCTTGCTGATAAAAAGTGATGTCACCATCATTGAGATCAGTGATAAGTTCAAGTTTATATTCATCTCCTTTATCGGTAAAATATTTCAGTGCTTCTGTCTTACTGACATTGCGTCGCTGAAACTCACTTTTAAGGCGTGCAAGTTCAAGCATCTTCTCCTCAATCTTTGGTAGTTCTTCAGGCGTTAGTGAACGATCGCCCAGATCCACATCATAATAAAAACCACTTTCAATCGCCGGTCCGATTCCAAATTTTACACCTGGGTATAAACTTTCAAGTGCCTCCGCCAAAAGGTGAGCACTACTATGCCAGAAAGCTGTTTTCCCTCCTTGATCATTCCATGTAAGTAGTTGCAGCCTTGCATCGGCATCAATTGGCCGTGTTGCATCCCATATCTCCTCATTGACTCTGGAGGCCAATACATTACGTGCCAGGCCTTCGCTGATTGATTTGGCGACATCCATGGAAGTAGTCCCTGCAGCATACTCGCGTACAGAACCATCCGGTAAAGTGATTTTGATCATTCCGCAAAACTAAGAAAAGACAATGGACAATAAATCAACCTATTAATTCATGGGCTCATTCGATTAATATGTAGGATCAGAAGGTCCCTGAGCTTTATTAGAAAGAGTTTGATTCACAAGGCCTTGAAGATCATTTAATAAATGAGCAGTATCAAAAGGTCGCTGAGCTTACATTGAAAATCTTTAGGTTCAGAAAATCAAAGTCAGAGATTATACAAAGGGTTCATGAAAAACTTGTCGAAGCGCCGACTTGACTTGAAGAACATTGAATCAGTAAGCAGTAACAGGAGGTCGCTGAGCTTTACATTGAAAATCTGTTAGTACAGAAAATCAAAGTCAGAGATTATACAAAGGGTTCATGAAAAACTTGTCGAAGCGCCGACTACTACACCCTGCTCCTCAATCGCACAACATCTCCTGTAGCTGCATTGGCAGGTACAATGATTTGTGAAGACTGAATGGAAGGGCCAAAGGAAGAAGATTCAATTGCCTGGCGAAGACACTGTCTTCTCTTGAGTACGATATTACCTGTTGTTTCTTCTTCTATAGTAGGGATGATACTAAAAGTAACTTCCTCCTCCTCCGTTTCGAAGTTGATGGATTCCACCATTAGTGAAGGAATATTGG
>JALYSC010000184.1 GCA_030855005.1 Bacteroidota bacterium
TTGCTACTCAGCGCCAGCATTCCTTTCGAGAAATACGCTGCATAGATAATACGCCGTTCATCTTTTGAAAGTGTGGTTGAAAACATTTCCGATTTAACCAATTCATTCCGGTAACGATTATAGACTTGTATTTCGTCACTGTTCATTTCTACCAATAATGATTTCTGCTGTGCTTTCCATCCCCTGTAGATTTTATTCATTACCGTCGGCTCATCAATACTATGCCGGAAGGATTGCTGTAATTGACTCCCCTGGACTGTGGCGAACACTTCCACCACATTTTCAGTTTCCTTTACGATGCCAATGGTCAGTTGTTCGACCGGCTCTCCTAACTCTTTCATTTGCTGAAAAAGAATCTGAGAGGTTTCATGCAATTCTTCGCTTTTTTGCATTGCCATAGTTCTTGAACGCACTCTTTCCATTGCCGCTTCTATCTGCGCTTCTCTTGCCTGTGCTTCTGCTTTTTGCAGGTCAAGGAAGCGGATATAGGATTGTTCAAAAACCCTTGAAAAACGTATCAGTATATCATTTTCTTCTTTCGAAAAGAATTTTCCGGTAAAATCCTGCAGAAAAATACCTGAGTGCTTTTGTATGGCAAAAGAGAATCCCATGCACTCTTGTTCATGTACCCATTGCACCATATCTCCAGGTATGTAATCTGTATGTGCTGCTAAATAGTCTATATAACTATCCTTTTCCTCTTTGGGGTAAACCTTTGCTAATAACTCTACTCCTTGCTCAACGGCTTCAATACAATCATTGAAAACAGGATGGTTAAAGTAAGACAACAACCCAGTTAAAGTTTCTCCGATTTGACCCGGATTGGAATGCCATTCAAGAAAATCTTTTGAGCCCGGTTCAAATGTTACCAAAGTCACGCCCCCATTCATTTCAATATTCAGTTCCTTTATTTTTTCAACAATTACCAAAACAACTTCTCCCAGTTCATTTGCTTTGTGCATGGCCAAAGAACGACTTCTTACTCTTTCCAATGCAGCTTCTATTCTTGCTTCTCTTGCCTGTGATTCTGCTTTTTGAAGATCTAGGAAACGGGTATAGGCCCTTTCAAATTCAATAGCAAAGCGACCTAGTATCTGTTTTTCATCTTCAGTTAATTCGCTTTCAATCATTACACCAAAGCATCCATATTTCATGTAGGCTTCCACATAATATAGTCCGCCAGGGAAATGTTCCGGTTTCAGTTTTTCAACTCCATCAAGCAATGCTGCCCAGGTGGCAAAGTAATTTTCCACTTCACCCGGAGGTAAAGCGTATGAATGAACGGGTACATCGCTTTTCCAATCAACAAGACATTTCGCAGTGGCAGGTTCATTGCTGTCAAGTGGATAATCAATGGCTTTACTTTTAAAAATTGCCGAACCACCTTTATCTTCTGACCAGGCAGCCCAGAATTTGTGTTTGTCTTTCTCTTCATCCGGCAACCATAAATAAGAAAACGCTGAATTGATGCCAAGTAACAAAACCTGTTTGTGAAAAACCCTTAAGGTATCATCCAGTTCTTTCGAATGCTGCATAATCATGCTTTGTGTACGGGTTCGTTCCAAAGCAGCTTCTATCTTTGCTTCTCTTGCCTGTGCCTCTGCAAGTGCAATATCTGCGTATCGTTGGTAAGACAGATTGAATACATTCCTGAATTGCTTGAAAATCGTAAGGTGTTCCTCAGTTAGTGGGATGTATGTAGATACGCCCAGCCCTCCATGCCCAATGGAGTAAAAATAAAAATATACGGCCGTTGCATTATCCAATACCGGATCGGGAAATTGGTTGTCATCCTTCCTGTATTGACGCCAGATGTCCAACTCCTCGCCCTCAAAAGATGCGACGAAAAATGCATCTGGGGATCGCTGCATTTGCTCTACCAATTCCCTAACTTTTGGATGCTTATTATATTCTGCAGATTCGATTGTGCCTTTTTGGTAAAGCGTGAAATACTGGTAATTGATATAATAGCTTTTTTCCCTGTCAATGATGGCCGTTTGGACATTACGGAGATCAGCCACCAGAAGCAGTTGCAATTGATCTGATATGATCTTGCATACGTCCAGCATATCAGCAGGTTGTTTCATACCCATGGCTATCGATCTTACTCTTTCAAGACTGGATTCAATTTCCAGTTCACGATTCTTAATTCTTAGATCGACGGTTTTTTCTTCCACTAATTGCAACAATTCAGCTTTCTGTTGCTTCCAGGTTTCCAGTCCAAACGTATCCTGCTCAGATGCAACATTTTCAGGCTTAGAACCATGGAAGTGAACAGAAATCCAGCGATCATGGTGAAACTCCCAGACTGACGAATAGCGCATGTACATTTCTATTGTCTCGGCTGGAGTGATGATGTGTAAGAATACATCATCGGCTATGAAAGCAGCATTTCCATCCGGAGCAATATGAAGTTTTAGTTGTTTGATTTTCCATTGCAGTTGAAGGCCATTGGTTTGTTCACGTTGGCGTTTTAATAGATCACGTAGTTCTGAGGAGAAAAACATCTTTTCATCCACCGTTGTCCCAAAGCCCATAATGTCCTCAGCGATATATTGGTCTAATTCGCTAAGCGGAGCATGGCCTCCCAGACCCAGGTCCATAAAAGCCTTGTGGGTATCCTGGAGCAATTTTACTTTTTCCTCATTCATACGTATGCGTTTACACCGGTAGCTGAATAATGAATGTAGTCCCTTCACCTTCTTTGGTTTCTACCTTCAATATACCCCCAGGTGCTTTGATGATATTATAAATTGTCTAAATCACAGATTTGCACGGATTTATGGATTGCACAGATTGAATCAATTGTAGCACCGATGATTTTCACGGTTATGTATTTATATTCTAAATCTGGCATCATATAAATCAGTGTAATCTTCTAATCCTATTAATCCGTGATTCAGACAATTGGAAGTTGAATAATAAACTCGGTTCCCTCTCCTTCTTTAGTTTCCACCTTCAACTCTCCGCCATGCGCTTTCACAATATCATAACTCAAACTCAATCCCAATCCAGTTCCCTGCCCGGTAGGTTTGGTGGTGAAGAAGGGTTGGAAGATTTTATCAATTAAGTTTGGAGGGATACCATTGCCATTGTCTTTGACTAAGATCTCCACTATATTGCCATCTGCCCCTTTTACCCCTAAATCACCTAAAGGAGACCTTTTTCGTTTAGTAATAACAGTAACGGTCGGTTCATATGCAATTTCCCCCGGTTGCTGGGCTGTAGCATCATGTTGCGTGTTAGCAGGTCGAAGCATCAGGGAGGAGGGGGTTTGGGAAAATGCTTTTTGTTTTTCGCTCACCGCATAAAACGCATTCGTAATCAAATTGAGGATCACCCTTCCGATGTCCTGGGGAATAATATTGATAAGTCCTATTCTTTCATCAAAATCTGTTTTCATTGTTGCATTGAAAGATTTGTCTTTTGCACGCAGGCCATGATATGCCAATCTCAAATATTCATCTGCAAGTGCATTAATATCCGTCGGTTCTTTCGCGCCGCTACTTCTGCGACTGTGTTGGAGCATTCCTTTTACAATGGCGGCTGCCCGCTGTCCATGATGATTAATTTTTTCTAAATTTTGTTTTAAATCCTGTGCTATCTGTTTGGCATCTTCCAAATTACCTTTCGTCATTTCATCATTCATTTCATCAACCAACTCTGTACTTACTTCACTAAAGTTGTTTACAAAGTTCAACGGGTTTTGAATTTCATGGGCGATGCCGGCGGTGAGTTCACCAAGAGATGCCATTTTCTCTGCCTGGATAAGTTGTGCTTGCGCTGCCTTCAACTCCGCCATTGATTTTGTAAGCGCATCATTGGTTTCTTCTATGGCTTTGCGCTTTTGTTCGAGCTCTTCGATCGTTTCCTCCAGAAGAATGGCAGTAGTCTTTTTTACTCTTTCTGTCCGGTCAAGCTTGAAGAGCGCGATTTCCAGTTCTTTATCAACATCTTTGATCGATTTCAGGATACTTGCTTTTTCCTCCGGATTCAAATGGGTTGATTCCTGGAGGAATGTATAAAGGGCTTGCAGGTGCTGATTCACTCCGAAAAGATAGAGATAACGAGGCGGAAATCGGATTATCCCTTTTCCTTAAGGGCAACACAGCATGTGGTCAGGTTATGCATCTCCAGGTTGCCGTCAGTAGCTCTGGCCAGCTCCGAATTAGAAAACATGCCTGCCATGGGTACATTCCAGACATTTCTGACGCCTTCGATTTCCTTGCTCATCAGCGGTCCCAGGGACATTAATCTACCTGCACAACTAAACATGATCACGGCATCAGCCTCGGGCATTTCTGCTGCCTTCAGGCTTTCGATGCCATCTACGACCTTATCGATTACATCAAGATCCGGAGGAAGGGAGAATCGTACTTTAGCGCCTTGGGGGATCGAACCACTGCAAATGAAGGAGCCATCTTCCCAGTTGACTACAAGACCAGGCCGCATGACTGGGGCGCCTTTTTCTCTTTGCAGTTGTAACGGAAATTGTGTGGCAATTTCAATCATGAGCATAGCATTATCCTTGTTGAGGTTATCGATGCCACTATATTTCTGGGTGAGTTCCAGGACAGGAACATTTTCAATGGTATAGATTCGGTTTCCTTCACTTTTCGTAACCGTTTTTTCGGTTCCCATAGCCTTCCAGCCACAGGTAGCGATCCCTTTGATTATAATTTTGCTTTCATCCAATGCCACTGCAACGATTCCCCTGTTACTTGATTTGCCATTGGTAAAAACAAATTGTTCGGTGAAGGTGAAATCATCACCTGCCATCGCTCCATATACATTGACTTGTTTGCCGATGATTTCTTCAAATCCAAAAAGTAGTTGCTCAGCATCTGTTTCAAGGTGGCTCCCGGCAATCAGAAAAGCTGGAGTAGCAAATTTCTCCAGGGCTTTCTTTGCCATCACCTGAGTGATCTCTTTGTAATTTTTATCAGGATATTCTGCAAATAGGATGGTGAAATAATCCTTATTGATGTCGAGCAATAAAATAGCTATAGAGCCTTTTCCGATTTCTTCATCGATAAATTCGCCATTCGTTGTCGCGCCGTATATGGAAATTCCGGCATCATCGAGTACTTTACAGACGGCATCTCTGTCTTGAATAACGGATTGAAAGACAAGCGCCAGGGTAGGGGTGAAGCCGTCAGCCATGCAGTTTTCAAGGGCAGTTGCTATTTCATCAGGCGAGTTTCCTTTTATTGATTTTGCGTTCATGTTTTTTTTGAAAGGGTTGATGGTTAGTTTTTAGTATGTAGTTTTTAGTATGTAGTTTTTAGTATGTAATGGCTATGTGTTTAAATGGTTAATGGGTGTAGTGGGTTGAGTGGTTGAGTGGTTGAGTGGTTGAATGGGTTGATGAGATGATTTGCTAGTCTCATGTGTATGATCCTATATGAAGTGCGTCTTTCGTCTTCCATCTTCCGTCTGAAGTCTTATATCTTATTTTTAATTTCTCATTTTTCATTTTTCTTTTATCGCCACCCAGCTGCATGTCGTTCCGTGAAAATCAAGATTGCCGCCTTCTGTTCGTCCATACTCACCATATGAGAAAAAGCCCGCTAAGGGTGCATCCCAAACCTCTTTAAGGCCATTGATTTCGTCCTCTGCAAGCGGACCTAAAGTGTTGAACCTGCCAATACAGGAAAAGATGATCATGGCATCCGTATCGGGTAGAATACTGTTCTTTATCTTTTCTGCGCTTTCGATTAGTCTCCCGGTTATACATCAGAGGAGGTTTCATTGTAGGATTGCCTTTTTCCCGGATCACCTGTAGCGGGAATGACATACCTATCTGGGTCAGGAGATTCCGGTCATTGTCAATATCAACCTTGATGCCCGTAAATTTAATAAGCATATCTAGAGCAGGCTGATCATCGATGGTCTCAATCCAGTTGCCCTCACTCTTTGTCACTTTTTTTGCGGTGCCTACGCCTTTCCATCCTGAGACAGCCATGCCCCGAACTTCTATTTTGTCCTGGTCCAGAAAAAGTGCACAGATGGCTCTTTCGCTGGAGAAGTGATTTGTAAAAACAATGCCGCCTTGCATACGTATATCATCACCGGCTACGCCTCCGATAATCGTTACATCCGGCCCAAGGGCATCTGTAAAACCTTCCATGACGTCTTCCCCTGATGTTTCGAGATGGGATGTGGTGATCAAGACTGCCTGATGACGGAAAACTTTTTTTCCTTCCTCACCGATTTGCTTTGCCACTTCTTTTTCTTCCCCTTTATTGTATGCCCGGAACGTAATATGAAAATAGGCTGCAGGTATATCCAAAAGCAATATGGCTGCAGAATGATGTCCCATTCTGGAGTCTGTAAACTCACCGGCTGTACTTGCTCCAAAAATAGACAACCCCGCTTCTTCAAGCACAGCCATGGTTCGTGGCACATCCATGTGAAT
>JALYSC010000185.1 GCA_030855005.1 Bacteroidota bacterium
GATCTTACCAGTATCCTGGATCCGGCAAGTGTAGGTGTTGAATTTATTCGCTTTGATTACGATATTGAGATTGCTGCCAAAGGTGTTGAGGATAGTCCGCTGCCAAAAGAATATGCTGATATGCTTAGAAACGCGTACTAAAGTAAATGAGAAAATATTTATCAGAAGCCCTTGGGACATTTGCAATTGTGTTTTGCGGCACAGGGGCTATCATCATTAATCAGGAAACATCAGGTGTCATAACACATATTGGGATCGCAATCACCTTTGGATTGATTGTCATGGCGATGATTTTTGCACTTGGAAGTGTTTCAGGAGCGCATTTTAATCCCGCAGTATCCATAGCCTTTTGGATTGCCGGTAAGTTTACCGCTTCACACCTTTTGCCGTATATCAGTGGTCAGTTAATGGGTGCTTTAGCAGCAAGTTTCACCTTAAGTTTGATGTTTCCACAAAATGAACTATTAGGGACTACTCTGCCGTCAGGAAGTGGTATGCAATCCTTTGTTCTTGAATTTATTCTGACATTTTTTTTGATGTTAGTGATCATGAATGTGGCGCATGGTTCGAAGGAGCAGGGGATGTTTGCCGGCCTTGCAATTGGATGTACTGTGTTACTTGAAGCTATGTTTGCGGGTCCTATATCAGGAGCCAGTATGAATCCGGCCAGATCCTTTGGTCCTGCTATCATAAGTGGCCACCTTGAATATTTATGGATCTATTTAATTGCAACCATTCTTGGTGCATCTTTAGCAATTCCGATTTGGAAGTATTTGCAGACCCCTGAAAAATCCAAAGACAATAAGAGTTTAAAGGTTTAACATCAAAAGGATTGAATTCTTAACTTGCACCATGCAAAAGTTAATATTTTCACTTAACATCTTATTGATTTTCAGCTCATCACTGTGTTCACAAATCAATTGGAACACGCCGATCAGTGTTGCTGAGGCAAATTTTGGAAACATGCATCCACGCATTGTAACGGATGCTGCAGGTGAGCCGCTCATACTGTGGTACAATGCCAGCAAGGCTATGTTTTCCAGATGGAATGGATCAGGGTTTGATACACCAGTGGCTGTACATCCTTTGTCCATGAAGGTTGCCGGTGCCGGTTGGATGGGCCCGGATATCGCAGCTCACGGCGATACGGTGTACGTAGTTTTCAAAGTAACGCCAGAGGATATTGGACGATCATGGTGTGTGGCATCCTATGACGGAGGTATCACTTTCAGAACTCCTGTTCAGATTGAAGAGAGTGGTGAGGATTTATCCAGGTTCCCGATTGTGACAACAGATGATTTAGGTAATCCGCTAGTAGCATTTATGAAATTTAATTCAGTATTTGGTGATCCACGATGGGTAGTTGCTAAGTCTGATGATTACGGAGCCACGTTTAAGCCGGACGTACTTGCAAGTGGTTGGAGTAGTGCCGCCTCCGAAGTGTGTGATTGTTGTCCGGGTGCGATTGTAACGTCAGGCGACAGAGTAGCCATGCTGTATCGAGACAATAACAATCATGTGCGTGATACTTGGGCTGGGTTTTCGATGAATGGGGGTGAAGACTTTACAACGGGCATCAATGTCGATCAGCACCAGTGGGTGATACATGCCTGTCCTGCGACAGGTCCGGATGGGGTAGTGATAGGAGATACTTTATATTCTACATTTATGAATGGCGCAGAGGGAAAGAGTCGGGTGTATTTTAATAAGACCTCACTATCAGATATTTCTAATACACCAGCCGCTGCGATCTCTGGTGATGATGATAATGTGGTTTTACAGAATTATTCGCGTATTTCTGGTGATGAAACAGGCCTCGGTGTTGTCTGGAAACAAGTGGTCAATGGGCAAGATGAAATCGTCCTCAGCTTTACAAATGATCTCGCTTCCGGCTTGCCTGCGACTTACGACACGGTAGATCTTGACAGATCCATCAGTGCTGATATCGCCATCAGTAAAGGGAAAATTTTTGTGGTGTGGGAAGATAATGCCACGGGAAGGGTAGGTTTTAGATCCGGCACGTTTTCAGTCACAACAGCTACTGAAGATGAGATTGCTTCTGCATCGGTTCTTCTTTATCCTAATCCATCATCAGGCTCCTGGACCTTGAAAGGCGAAGGAATAATTTCTGGTTCACGAATCTCTATACATACTATGCAGGGACGTCTGGTTTCGGCGAAAGAAGTGCCTCAATCTTATTCGAGTGGGCAGGTGGAGATTGACAATAGTGGCCTGATGCCGGGAATTTATTATTTGACGCTGGTGAATAAAAACGGTCAACATAGCTGGAAAACAGTCAAAATTTGATTTTTTCTAGCCTAATTGCGCTTTTTGAGCCCTTTGTCATGATTTGTTGCAAAACCTTCATGCCAAAGTGTTGTTTGTCATAATATCCGTTCATACAATTACAAAGACTCATGAAAAATTTACTATTGGTGGCGTCCTTTATCGCCTTTTCCATTTCGGCATTTGCCCAGCCGATGGCGCACGACAGATACACTGTGTCGGGTGGTCTCCTTGGAGCTATTAACTTCAGTTCATTCCGCATTAGCGGAGATAATCCTGACAATATTCGTTTTGGATACAGGCCGGGATGGTCTGCAGGAGCTTGGTTAAATCTACCCCTAGGTCATGCTCTTTCGCTTGAACCACAAGTAATGTATTCTCTATATGATTATGAGGATTCAGAAAGTGCAGTTCTGCTTTCCCGTGGTAAAGCAAGTTACATTTCAGTGCCAGTTTTGCTTAAGATTCATCCTCATGAATCTTTTGCGATTACACTCGGCCCACAATTTGATTTTTTACACAAACTATATCGCCCACAAATAGGAGCTCTCAAAGAGGACTTTGAATCTACAAGCATAGGAGTAAGTGCTGGACTCGAATTATTCCCACATGAAGTTATCGCGTTGTACGGTCGCTATACCTACGGTGTAAGTAACCTCGATGCAAGGGAACCTGCAGGAGATCTTGAATACTTTAATTCCAATTTTCAGGTTGGATTTAAATTAAGACTGTTTGGTAAGGTTATCCCTGCCGATACAGATGGTGATGGTATTTCTGACAAAGACGATGCATGTCCTACTGTTTCTGGTTTAGCTTCATTCCAAGGATGCCCTGATACAGATGGTGACGGCATCACTGATGCGAGTGATAAATGCCCTAGCATTGCTGGTATCTTTAAATATGATGGTTGTCCAATTCCTGATACTGATAAAGATGGTGTGAATGATGAGATTGATAAATGTATCAATGTTGTAGGTACCGCTAAATACATGGGATGTCCGGTTCCTGATACAGATGGTGATGGTGTCAACGATGAGAATGATAAATGTATCTCTGTTGCCGGTCTTGAAAAATACATGGGATGTCCAATTCCTGATACAGATGGTGATGGCGTCAATGATGAAATGGATAAATGTCCTACTGTAGCGGGTCTTGCCACTAATGACGGATGTCCAAATCCTGACAGAGATAATGATGGTGTACCTGATGCTAAAGACTTCTGTCCTGACATTAAAGGCCCTGCATCAAACGATGGATGTCCGGTTGTTGAAAATGCAGTGTTCAATGCCAGGATGATCAATTTCGTTTCAGGTAAAGCAGATCTTACAGCAAGAGCAAAAGTTGATATAAAAGAGGGTGCTAAGTTGCTCAATAGTGGTGACTTTAAAAACCTTAAAGTTGAAATTCAGGGTCATACAGATAATGTAGGATCTACAGAATACAACCACAAGCTAAGTCACCGTCGTGCTGAATCTGTTCGTGCAGAACTGATCAAAAATGGAGTAGATGCAGATCGTCTGACAGGTGTTGGTTTTGGTGAAGAGTCGCCGATTGCAACTAATGATACTGCCGATGGAAAAGCATTAAACCGTCGCGTTGTATTGAAAGCAAGACAATAAAACAGTTTGTTTAAAATATAAGCTCCACATCCTTACGAGGTTGTGGAGCTTTTTTTATTTAAAAATTATATGTTCGCTGTAGTGAAGAATAGGGTAGTGATAATAATTTTCACCCTGAATTACTACATTGCACCATCATGATGAAGACAATACTTCCCCTGGTCCTGCTAGGATGCATGATCAGTTGCGCAAAGAAAGAAACCGGTACAAATGAGAAATCCGGTTCGAATCAAAATATAAACTTGAAAGCTACCACTTCCACGGAGGAATACTTCAATTTGCCGCGCACATTGTCGCTTCCGGATAAACCTTATTTATTCGTTTGGAGCTCGCATCCCACTCCGGAATATTACAAACAGGAATATTTACCTGCAGGTCAAACCGGTGAGCACTTTAGTGAAATGGTTTTAGTAGAAGTTGTGCTTGGTGATCATATCATGCATAACGTCGCATTTGCGAAAGCTAAAGAAATCAATACACGTAAAATGACAGATCCGCTAGCTGCATACAATCTTGGAAAGAATGATGACAAGCAGGAAGTATACCTGGATTTTATTCTAAGTGAAGGTGAAGGAGATAAAGCTGTTGCTGAGTGGAATGTCTACCGATATAAAAAATACACTGATTCAAAAGGGAATAATGGCATTGCGTTGTTTGCCTGGAGTCGCAGAGCGTATGGTGAGGCAGTGCATGCTTTTGCCCAGGACCTCATCACTAATCGCAAGCAATATATATTGCCGTTTATGAATCAGAATTTTCCTGCGATTGCATTTAAAGATTTGTCGGAGGAATAATTTAAGAAATGGAAATTTAATATTCAAAAGGTCATTATCTGGTCGTGACTATTTCAAAGCTGCCGTAGATCTTGTCATCATCTATTATCTCAGATTCTGAAACATCATCCACTTTCGCTAAGGTGGGCCCTTCCTTACACCACTCGATAAAGGCAAATATGTTATCTAATGGGCCCTGAATGATAGCACCAACATCACCATCGTATTCATTCCAGATTTTTCCTGTCAGGTTTAATTCTAGTGCCTTGTCTTTTGCAGTAGCGCGGTACCATACACCCTGCACCTTCCCTTTGATCTCAAGTTTGTATGTCTTCATAGATTCGCTCATCAGGTACCAACACTAGTGATCATGGGTACATCAGCCATCGTGCGCAGACCGGGAGCAGCATGTAGCACCGAACGACATGCATTTAGAATAATTGATGAAGTTGCTATATCTCCATGGACGCCTCCAATAATTCTCGAACGGATATGAGGTGTGCCATAGATTTCTATTTCATCATATTGCTCTGCTTCACCTACAGTTGCCTGGAAAGCAAGCTTAATTCTTTCCTCTCCTCCAACATATCCTCTTCCTGTCTGGCGAATACCTGCTACCTGTCCTGATTTAATTTGGAGTGCATCGGTTTCATAATTTCTTTCTGATACAACAGGCTCAATCTTATCCTCTGTTTTATCGAGCTTCCATCCAAGTTGATGAGCTATAAAATGCATCGATTCAGAAAGTCCTACGTGGCGTAAGCTGCCTTCATTTTTTCTTTTTTCAAATTCCTCATAGCTTAGGCCTGCACCGATTTTCTTTTGGAAAGGAATACGACGGAATTGAGCATCCTGGTAACGACGCACTTCTATTCGATCTACATGATGACATACGCCTGACAACATCATCGGTAGTGCATCCATCAGAAATCCCGGATTAACTCCAGTACCCAGAACGGCAACGCCTTTATCCTTAGCAGCGAGATCGATTGTTTTGGACCATTCGTCTGAACTGTTCCAGGGGAAAAACATTTCCTCGCAGGTGGTGACTATAGGCAGGCCCAGCTCAATCACCTGAAGTATTTGCGTTGCTATCCTTGGCAGATCGGACACTGTGGCCAGAATTGCAACCTGGCAATTAGAAAGTCCCTCATAGCTGTTGGTGATCGCTATGCCTGTCGCATCAAGACCAGCATGTTCGCCAATGTCACGGCCAGACAGCGAGGTGTCTATGTCTATTACATGTGTGATCCTGATGTCTTTGCGTGTCTGGGCGTATTTGTAGATATTGATTCCCAGAGGTCCGGCGCCGATGAGTACTGCTTTGATAGGATTGGTTTTTTGCATGGAATGATTTTGTCAGGAGGTGAAATTAATGGAAAAAGCAGAGAGCAGAGAGCAAAGGGCATAGAGCATATCCTACTCTCGTCATTAGTGAATCGTCAACCGTGGATACGTCAGTCGCAAAGCTTCAATCAGTAGTCAGTGACAATCTTGAATTGTGAGCGTAAATCAACACATTGTACGAAATTAAAGGCCTGAAGGGCCGACATACATCAGCCGTGGGTGAAGCCCACGGAACAATTCAATTGTGAATTGTGAATTGTGAGTTGTGAGTTGTGAGTTGTGAATTGTGAGCGTAAATCAACACATTGTGCGAAATTGAAGGCCTGAAGGGCCGACATACATCAGCCG
>JALYSC010000186.1 GCA_030855005.1 Bacteroidota bacterium
GCTGTTATGATTGGCCAGTATAAATCGACCCTGATATAATGCGGGGAACAGTTTGACTTTCATGCCTGAAGAATGACGACTATGTACGATAATGATCTGTGCATCGCGCACCAGTTCTAGCATCCTGCCCTCAGAAACGTCTACTTCCCTCCTAAGTTTGGGGTATTTGGTTAATTTTTCCTCAAAAGCTTTCTCCCCGGATCTTCCTGCTATGATGACAGGATATTTTGGATTATCCTGAAGCAAGCCAAGCAACTCCACAACAGCGCTCTGATTGGACTCAATTGACAAATCACCCTGATATAGCATATACTCACCTCGGCCTTCCTTAATGTCGAGGTCCTTAAGCCCATGGAAAACAGGAATCATGACAGCGTGCGCCTTCTCGTTTTCATACCACATCTGATCGGAAGGTGAAATGGTAAAAACCGTATCAAAGCGGGATGCCAAATTGCATTCATATCTATGAAGGGCAAGGGATTCGCGCTGAAAGAACAGATATTGAAAACGCTGGCTATCGGCAGCCAGATCATTATAGTATTTATGCTCAATATTATGAGCGCGCAAAAGGCATTTGCGGTCTTTCAATTCATCAATAAATCCAGTGGTATGAATGCCTTCAAAAAGCACAGGCAACTGATCCTGTTTTAGATTATTTAGAAGAAAGGGATTCCTTCTTGACGTAACAATATAGGGTTGACCCGGTGCCAAAATAGCCTGCCAGGACAGACGCGGATAATAAGTCACCTTCGCAGCTACATCCTGAATAGCAGCATGCGGCCTAAACGAACCATATACAAAACAGTGAAGATGGATTTTTAAACCCGCTCTATGCAGTGCTCTGACTCTGTTCCACACATCAATGGCTCCTCCATAATCAGGTGGATATGGAACTGCAAAAGCAATGATATGGAGGTCTGTGGGGGCTATCATTTTCAATTTGGAACCTAAATGTGTGTTCCCGGGCATTGTAATTCTAACATAATTGTATGGAATCAAAAGCTGCTAAAAAAGATATAATCTAATCCGAAATTAATGCTACCTTTCTATAACCCAAAATTCTATGCGCTAATAAATACGGAATTGCCCTATTCCTCCGGGTCTGTTTACCCTTTATGAATCAAATCTGACACGAATGCAAAGATCTATTCTCCTTGCTCTATGGATCATCCTTTGTTCATCTGCATCTCTTTATTCTCAGGCCACGCTTCGCGGGGAGGTATTTGACGAAACTACAGGGGACCCATTGATCGGTGCTAACGTTGTCATCTTAGGCACAACCAGCGGTGCGGTGACAGATTTCGATGGTCAGTATACTCTCAAGACGGAAGCTACCGGACCCTATGTTCTTCAGATTTCTTATACCGGTTATGAGCTAATGGAGATAACAATTACTGATCCTTCAGCTTTCACCCGAACAAAATTGCCTGAGGCAAGCATTTTGATTGAGACTGTGGAGGTGAGAGGCAGCCGCATCCTCGACAAGCAAAAAGAATCTCCCCTCACCGTCGAATCGCTTGATCTCCTTGCGATCAGACAGACTCCCAGTTCCAATTTTTATGATGGACTTGGAGCAATGAAAGATGTGGATCTCACCGCAGCAAGTCTTGGATTTAAAATAATCAATACTCGTGGATTTAATTCAACGAGTCCGGTAAGATCACTTCAGATTATCGATGGTGTCGATAACCAGGCCCCGGGTCTGAATTTTTCACTTGGTAATTTTTTAGGGGCAAGTGAATTGGATGTATTGAAAGTAGACATCATCGTGGGAGCCAGTGGAGCTTATTA
The DNA here is from genome assembly GCA_030855005.1 of Bacteroidota bacterium. Taxonomy (GTDB): domain Bacteria; phylum Bacteroidota; class Bacteroidia; order Chitinophagales; family Saprospiraceae; genus Opimibacter. The sequence continues at coordinate 1,792 of JALYSC010000186.1, forward strand.
CGGACCGAATGCTTTTAATGGAGTCATCAGCATGGAGACCAAAAATCCTTTTATTCACAAAGGATTATCAGGCATGGTGCGGCTGGGCGAACGAAACCTTTTTGAAGGCTCGATAAGGTATGCTGATGCGCTTCGAAATAAAAATGGTGATGATGTATTTGCTTACAAACTCAATTTCTTTGCCTTACGTGCGGATGATTGGGAAGCAGAGAACTATGATCCGATTTCGGATAGCCGTGTTCCGGCAAACAATCCCGGCAGATTTGATGCCGTCAATATTTATGGTGATGAATATTATCCCTTTTCTGATGTGACGCTCTCAAGTGCTCATCTTGTATCTGATCCCGGTATTGGAAATTTTTACCGGACAGGATATCGGGAGATTGATCTTGTAGACTATAATACCCGTAATTACAAAGCAAATGCCGCCTTCCATCTTCGCACAAATGCTTCACGAGGCGTGGAATCTCCGGAATTAATTTTATCCTCCAGTTTTGGTTCGGGTACGACCGTATATCAGGGTGATAACCGTTTTAGTTTACGTGATATTCTTTTCTTTCAAAACAGAATTGAATTCAGAAAGCGGGATAAGTATTTTATTCGCGCATATGCAACACATGAGGATGCCGGTAATTCTTTCGATCCTTACTTCACTGCTTTACGATTGCAGGAACTTAGTAAAACGGATGTGGATTGGGCTACAGATTACAGGCGTTTTTGGAAAGGGATCGCAAACTATCCGAGAACTATGCGTGAACTGGGATACCCAGTTCCCATATTCGATCCGGTGACAGGGATAGTCAGTTTTGATGTTGCAGGGGCAGAACAATGGCTAGTCAATAACCATGACAGCCTTGCTATCTGGCATTCAATTGCCGAAGCTTATGCAAATACAAAAAATACGCATATTGAAAAAGGAATTTCGGATTTTTTAGCTCCTGGAACACCTGAGTTTGAAGCTGCTTTTAATGATATCACAGGCAGATTAAACAATGAAGATGGTGGCACAAAATTCTATGATAAATCCGCGCTGTATCATGTACATGGTGAATACACATTTACACCTAGATTCATATCAGAAATAAGAGTAGGTGGAAATTACAGGCTATACACGCCTCATTCGAAAGGGACGATTTTCTATGACAGCACCACCAATATTAGAAATTCTGAAATGGGGTTTTATGCCGGACTTCAGGAAAAATTTATTCAGAATAAATTGACAGCATCTGCAACTATGCGGATGGATAAAAATGAAAATCTTGACTGGATCGCAACTCCTGCTGCAAGTCTTGTTTATAAGCCGGGTAAAAACACTTATGTCCGGGTTTCATTTTCCAGCGCTTTACGTAATCCTACCCTCTCTGATCAATATCTGAATCTTAATGTTGGACCAGCAACACTGGCAGGACAAATAAATGGTGTAGACAGTTTACTCACAATAGATTCATTTTTAAAATGGTTAGGTACACGGAAAAATAGTGACCTCGTCTATTTTAATATTGATGGTATCCGTCCTGAAAAAGTCAAGACACTTGAGACAGGCATACGTACTACACTATTTAAATCTTTGTTTGTTGATATGGGATACTACACTAATACCTACAAAGATTTTCTTGGTTATCAATTAGGTATTCGATCTGTCATTAATTTTAATGATCCGCTTGCATTCCCTGAAGAAACTGTTGTCTACCGTTACGCAGCTAATTCGAAAACAAAAGTTAAAACACAGGGCTTTAGCATAGGTCTTAATTATTATATCAATCAGCGGTTTAGCGTAAACGGAAATTACAGTTTTAATGAACTGACAAAGTTGGATGCGGACGATCCGATTATACCTGCTTATAACACACCTGAAAATAAATTTAACCTTGGCTTTAGCGGCAGGAATATTCAATTGCTTGATATGGATGCTTTTCGTAAATTTGGGTTTAGCATCAACTATAAATGGGTAGAAGGCTTCGTATTTGAAGGTTCCCCCCAGTTTACAGGCATTGTACCTTCCTATGATTTATTGGATGCCCAGGTAAGTGTCGAACTGGAAAGTATTAACACAACGATCAAAGTAGGAGCCTCAAATATTCTCAATAACAAACATTTTGAAACGTACGGAGGACCCTATATTGGCCGTCTGGCTTATATTAACCTGCTGTATGAATTCAAAAAAGAATAATTAATCACATTCACTAACAAATCAAACAATAATCATGAGGAGATTTTACCACGCGACATTATTTATGGTTTTTTCGCTAACTGTGTCTGCCCAAGAAAACATTTATCTCGATGAAGTTTTCACAGATGTTTCAGTTTCGACTAACCACGTATATGGCGTCAATGCCACAATACTTGCTTTTCCAATCGTAGGACAAGCAATACCGCAACCGCTTGTATTTGATTTGTACCAGGCTACAGAAAATACAGCGGCTTTACGACCACTCCTAATTTATTTTCACACTGGCAATTTCCTGCCTTTTCCACAAAATGGCGGTGTGAATGGCACCATCCGTGACAGTACAGTTGTCACAATGGCTAAGAAACTGGCTCGGTCCGGATATGTTGTAGCGAGCGCAGATTACAGATTGGGATGGAATCCCGTAGCACCTTCCAAAGATGAGCGTGTCTTGACTTTAATCAATGCTGCATATAGGGGAGTCCAGGATGCTAATACTGCTATCCGTTTCTTTAAAAAATCGGTAGTTGAAAATGGAAATCCATTTCGTATTGATACCAGCCGTATTGTTCTATTTGGAGATGGTACAGGAGGATATATTTCATTGAATACAAGTGCTCTGGATGCTTATATTAAAATCCCAACCGCCTCCAATGGTAAATTCCTTCTGTCCGATGGTTTAGGTAATTTCTTCCCAATGATCCTCGAAAGTGTCAATGGTGATATTGAGGGAAAAAAGGTTGGTGTGATCCCTCCTGGTGGAATTCCATTCCTTCCATTTCCTGTAGGAGATACGCTTAATTATCCCAACCATGTGAATTACAGTTCTGATTTCGCAGCCTCAGTTAATCTTGGTGGCGCCATTGGTGATTCGTCATGGATTGATCCTGGACAACCTCCTATAATTTCGGTTCATGTACCTTATGATCCTTTCGCTCCTTATGTTGAAGGATTGGTTGTGGTACCTGTAAACCCACCATTGGAAGTTGTGGAAGTACAGGGTTCTTACCTCGTTTCTTATTTATCTAATCTGTACGGAAATAACAATGTCCTTTCACCACCACACAATGTTACCTCCGAGCAATTTGAGGTAACAGCTGTAGCTAATTCCCGGAATGATGGCCTCGAAGGATTATTTCCGATCTATGGCACAGGTGGTCCATTTGACAGCGCACCATGGAACTTCTGGGATCCGGCAACAAACGTAAATAGTGCTGCTGGTCTACTTCAAAATCCAGATATGTCTAAAGCCAAGGCAGAATTGTATATGGACAGTATTATTGCTTATGTGCTGCCACGACTGTACACTTCGCTTGATCTGGCAACTTTGGTAAGCACTGAAGATTTGCTTGATCCTAATGATGTGCAGTTGGCTACTTTTCCTAATCCTGCTGTGGAGGAGGTTTTTATCGCAACGCATAAAGACTACGCTATCCGGAGCATCAGTGTGTATGATGTGAAAGGTACGCTCGTCGATTCCCGCACAGGTATCAATAGCAACTATTATCGTCTGCCTGTAAGACAACTTACCTCCGGTCAATACATCATCCAGGTCCATTTTGACCAGGGAATGTCTGCCCGTCAGATCGTGATCAAATAATAAATCCGGTCCGCCGGACGTATTAAACGTCGACAAAAGCCTGTATTCAGCAAAGAGTGCAGGCTTTTGTATTTCAATTGGATATCTCACACACTATCTTTGGCGCCACGATGCAGTTTTTATATCCCACTTTTTTATGGGCATTGACCGGACTTTCCATTCCCATCATACTCCATCTATTTTACTTCAGGCGCTATAAAAAGGTCTATTTCAGTAACTTACGTTTCCTTCGTGAAGTAAAAGAAGAGACCTCTGCCCGCAATCGACTACGCAATCTTCTGATTTTGATAGCCCGATTACTCACCATGGCTTTTATCATCTTTGCCTTTGCTCAGCCCTTCATACCGTCCAAAGACTCCGATAAGGCAGGCATCAGGAATGTCAGCCTGTTCGTGGATAATTCATTTTCTATGCAATCCTTTGGACAGGACTTGTCTTTATTCGATAAAGCCCGCCAAAAAGCGCAGGAGATCATTAAAGGGTACGGACAGGAAGATCGCTTCCAAATCCTTGGTCACGATTTATCAGCCGCTCAAAATCTCTGGATCGATCGGGATGAAGCTTTACTCAGGCTGGAAGAAATGGATTACACACCGGCAGTAGTCCCATTGTCCGTTATTACCGGCCGACAGAAACAAGGTTTCGCACGCGGTGAAGGCATCCCTGTTTCATGGATCATTTCAGATTTTCAAAAATCCATCACGGATGTCACCACATTTGATTCTTCCTACTCTACCAACTTACTCAGTTTAAAAAGTGTACAGGAGAAAAACGTAGCCATCGACAGCGCCTGGTTTGATA
>JALYSC010000187.1:0-733 GCA_030855005.1 Bacteroidota bacterium
GCTCTGAACCAGCTGAGCTATACTCCCCTTTTGAAAAGAGGACTGCAAACATAACATCTATTGGCTAAACATCAAAATTTAGCGGTTTTTTCAAGTATGTACACCTGAAATTGAAACATAATGATCTGATAATCAATAGTGAAACAGAAAGAAAAGCGTGCTTTATTACTTTTGCAGCATGTTGAAAAAGCTCACCCTTGCACTTGTGGCCATCCTTATAATCATCCAGGTATTCCGCCCGACTAAAAACCTGTCGAATGACAATAAACACCACATATCCACCAAGTATTCAATTCCATCAAATGTGAACATGCTTGGGTAAACGGTAAAAATAGCAAGTGGTAAAGGTGGTAAGTAGTAAACGTGGTAATAGGTTGGCATTCGATTCGGTGTTCAGTGTTCACCAGTATTTTACAGACACCGTATTATAAAATCTAAATTGCGCAACGAGTTTGGCATCTGGCATCTGGCATCTACAAATTCAGCATCAAAAGCTCCCTGATCAAAAGCACCAGCATCAAGAACTATTCAAAGTATTTCCTCAATCGTTCAGCAGCTACTACAAGTGTCTCCTCCTTTTTGGCAAAACAAAAACGTAAGATCTTGGCATCACTGCCCTTCTGATAAAAAGGACTCAGCGGTATCGTCGCAACGCCAGCATCGATCGTAAGTCTTTTGGCAAAACTCAGATCATCTTCGGATGAAATACTGCTGTAATCAGCGAGTATAAAAT
>JALYSC010000187.1:743-6279 GCA_030855005.1 Bacteroidota bacterium
AACGAAGTGGCAGCCCTTCGTTCAATTTTAAAAACAAATCACGTTTCTGCTGATAGAATGTGGATAGTGCATGAAAATCTGCGTCATGCTCCAGATACTTTGCAATGGCAGTTTGCATTGGACGATTCACTGAGAATACATTGAACTGATGGATCTTCCGAAATTCTCGTGTAAGTTCTGTTGGCGCAATTACATACCCTATCTTCCAACCTGTCACGTGCAGGCTTTTTCCAAAAGAAAAAATCACGAGTGAGCGCTCATATAATTCAGGATAACGAAGTACGGATTCTTGACGATGTCCATCGAAGATCAGGTGTTCATATACTTCATCGCTAAGCAGAAATAAATTGTGCTTGACAACTATACGCTGCAGCTCTTGCAGATCACTTTCTGACATGACAACTCCACATGGATTATGCGGTGTATTAGTCATAATCAGTCGGGTGCGATTTGTGATCAGGCTTTCTACTTCATCCCAATTCACTGAATAAGTTGGAGGCAACAACGCAGCTGTTTTGACAACACCACCATAAGAGACAACTGACGGGATATAGCTATCATAACTTGGTTCAATTACAATCACTTCATCGCCAGGGCTGATCAAAGCTCCAATGGCACTATATATAGCCTGTGTGCCTCCGGCCGTGATTGTTATTTCTGTATCACTATCGGGCTGCCATCCATAGTCGGATAATATTTTGAGTGATATCTGATTGACCAGCTCAGGAAGTCCAGGCATTGGCGCATACTGATTTTGGCCACTAACCATAGCCTGATGCACATACTCTATCAGTTTTGGATCAGCTTCGAAATCGGGAAATCCCTGCGAGAGATTGATGGCCCCATGTTCGGCAGCGAGCCGGGACATCACAGAAAAAATAGTAGTGCCGACATCGGGTAATTTACTCACCAATGTCATTACATCTTGTTGTGGTAACGTTCAAATATTTTTGTGATACCATCTGCCATCTTTCTGTCTTTCTCAGTAATGATGCCGCCGGCGTCATGCGTACTCAGATTAATCGTAACACGGTTCCATACATTGGTCCATTCCGGATGATGATTTTTCCGTTCCGCCAGCATGGCAACTTCATTCATGAAAGCCCAGGTCTGTGAAAAATCTTCAAACACAAATTCAGCCGTAAGCTTATCGTTTTGTTCTGTCCAGTTCATTTTGTACAATTTTTTGAGTGAGTGAAAAATTAATTGAGGAGATTATAATTCCCAGTTCCATTGGTCCAGTTCAAGTGCTGTCACAGTGAGCAGATCAATCGTGGCAGCGATGTCTCCCATGTGCGCCATCTCAATACTTTGATGAATGTGGCGCACAGGAATTGAAATAGCACCTGCGATGGATCCTTTCGTTCCTTGCCGTTGTATGGCGCCGGTGTCTGTGCCGCCAGCAGGAAGTATTTCAGCCTGATATTGAATATTATGTTTTTTGGCGGATGCCTTTAGAAAGCCGATCATACGTGAATCGCAGATAATCGATCCGTCAAGTATTTTAATGCCCGTTCCTTTTCCAAGTTGCGTCACCATTTCGAAAGGCATGGCACCCGGAGTATCATAAGCAATAGTTGTGTCAAGTCCGATACCAAAATCAGGATCGATGTGACCGGCTGCATTCATTGCTCCTCGAAGTCCTACTTCTTCCTGCACAGTGAATGCTGCATAAAAGTCATATGGAAGTTCTTTTCCTTTGATGGCTTTTAATGCTTCAATCAGAATGTATACAGAGACGCGATTGTCCAATGATTTTCCATTGACACAATCTCCCATCACAACTAATTCACGTTCGCGGGTAATTGGATCGCCAACACTAATCAATTCTTTTACAGCATCGCCTTTCATGCCAAGGTCAATGAAGTAATCTCTGATCTGAGGAATTTTATTTTTCTCTTCATTTGACATCAGGTGTATAGGTTTGCTGCCCATCACGCCGGGGACGTCTTCTTTTCCATGCACAATAACACGTTGTGCGGTCAGGGTTTTTGGGTCAAAGCCCCCTAAGGGATGAAAGCGGATGAATCCATCATCATCAATGTGGGTGACGATGAAACTGATCTCATCCATGTGTGCTGCAACCATCACACGTTTCGAATCCTTACCTCTTCTCACACCGATCAGAGAACCCATCGAATCGATATACATCTCATCGACGAGATCTTTTATTTCTTCGCGGACGAGATTGCGTATATGTTGTTCGAATCCGGGTGCACCAGGGGTTTCAGATATTTTTTTGAGAAGCTCGAAGTCAAGCATAATAGAAAACGTAATAGAGATGAGGGATTAGTTTCTTTTGATTGGTACTGTGCACACCAAAGGCAGTGTCAAAAAATTACCACATGCATCCTGCGTGAGATATTCATGGCAACTAAACCAGCATGGTGAACGAATTGATATGAACCTGGGAGTTCGAGGATGGAAACAATGGGGTTGATTAAAAAACGCTTCTTGTTTTAATTAATCAACCTCATTTGTTTCGGCATGCAATGTAAGCGCAATTTTATTTTGTGTTGCCCATTAATTTTTTGATGACCGGAGATAGGGCTACAAGTACCACACCTGCAATCAAAGCATAGAGGGCCAATTCTTTATAACCATTTGTGTAAGCCACCAGCTTATCAAATACAGAAGCATTTTCATCCGGGCTGCTCATACCTTTTCCTAAAAGGCCTGCAACATAATGGCCATATCCGCTGGCAAGGAACCACATACCCATCATAAGACCCTGCATCCGGGTCGGTGCCAGTTTCGTCATCAGCGACAGACCGATGGGAGATAAACAAAGCTCACCAAAAGTAATGACAAAGTATGCCAGCGTAAAGATCTCCAGAGATGTCAAACCATCCGGAGTGGCATAATTAATGGTGTAATAAAAAATGTAAAATCCAAGCGCCAGGAAGAAAAATCCAAGCCCAAATTTGAGGCCGGAATTAGGTTCCAGTTTACGCTTGCTCAGCCATACCCACAACAACCCTAATAGGGGAGCAAATATGATCACAAACAGGGAATTAGATGAGTTATTGACAATATTAGGATCAATACCAATTCCGAATAAACTATGATGCAGGTTGTATAAAGCAAAGAGACTGAGTGATCCACCGCTTTGTTCGAAGAAAGCCCAGAATAAAACTGAAAACAAAATGAAGATCAATGCTGCGATCAGTTTTTTATTCTCTGCCCAGGTATGATTTCTCATTTCATAGAAGACATAAACGAGCGTTGCAGGACCTGCAATCATCATAAAGATGTCCGTGTACTGCGTATTTTTTATTAGCAACAATATCAATGGAATTACGGCCAATGAACCGATATACGTCCCAATTTCGAGCATCCTTTTTTTGCCCGGATCCATGGTAGGACTTAACGGAGAAAGGCCAATTGGCCCCATGGATTTCTGCGTAAACGTCAGGGTGATCAGACTAATCAGCATGACGACACCCACCAATGCAAATGCTAAATTCCATGAATAATACTTTCCAACCCAGATCATGAGAATACCTCCCAGTAAGGCGCCAAGATTAATACCGGCATAGAATAAACTAAAGCCTGCTTCCCTTCGGGTATCACCTTCTTTATACAGTCCGCCCACCATGGTGGAAATATTAGGTTTAAAAAAACCTGTTCCGATAATGGTAAAGCAAATACCAATGTAAAAGAATTCGGCTGGGGAAAGAGCTACAATAAAGCCCCCAATTGCCATAAGGATACCACCCCAGAAAAGTGATTTGCGGAAGCCAAGAATTTTGTCAGCAAACAAACCACCTACAAAAGTGAAAATATAAATGAAAGCCTGGATCGCTCCGTATTGCAGATTGGCTGTACCATCTGCCAGCAAGAGCTGATCAACCATGAAAACGGTCAGCATACCGCGCATACCGTAAAAGCAAAAACGTTCCCACATCTCTATGGAAAACAAGTACCACAACTGTCGGGGATAGGTGCCCGTGAAGTTCTGAATGCTCTCCAAAGAGGGTACAGAAGTATTGTCTGTAGATTTACTCATATATGACTTTCATTTAATAAGTGAATAAAAGGATGAGATTCGAGCCGGGTTCCTGTAAGAGAGGAACGCTAAGCGAGGCAAAATAGGAAAAAATCTGAAGTGAATTATTCCCGTTCTGACCGGCCCTAATGATAATCGAATGGCCGCATCATTACTACGTGACCATTCTAACCTTACCAATGATTTATTCTGTTGAGGATTAATTTAATTTATCTGTTCGTGAGTCAGCACCTGTATCTCCAATGATCAGCACCGTCCACCCCGCCTGCTCTACCATATATCGGATGACACCGATCAGTTCATCCCGCTTGTCATCTGCCGCATTCATCAACGAACTCTTTTGTACCTGGGAAATAATAAAGCCTTTTGCATTAGCATTTATCTTGTTATAATCCGCTGTAGAAAACTGACTAAAAATTCCTGTTGATAAATCGTAATAATCAAGATCATGCTCAACGGAAATGATTTCGGCAGGAGGTATATTAGAAATGACAAGCGTCTGACTTTTTTCATTCGGTTCCATATTGACTTTACTTAGGTCATAACCGACTGAAACTTTTGCACGAACACGAACCAATGCTTTTTTTCCAAATAGCTGTTGATTGCTTAGGAGTGGAATATTTTCCGCAAAATTTTCTTTGTATTCGTAGATCTCAGCAAATTCACCTTCGGCTGTTACGAGCTTACACACAGTACGTATCCTCTCAAGGAGGACAATGCTGCTTTCAGTAGTTTGCGTTTGGGGCCATTTTAGTTTTGTGCCAAACCAAAATGCCATGCCCAATGCACACAATGTAATGAGTATCCATATCCATTGACGCATTGGTTTCAATATTGAAAATGCTTAATTGGTAACCGTAAAAGGATATCTAAGTCCCTTGTAAGAATACAGGACAGCCTTCACTTTTCCAACGGAGACAGGACTTTCGATCATCAGCGGGATTCTGTTTTTGTCTGCCGACATATAGATATCCATTCTGGTATCATTATTAAAGAAATGCCCAGAAACTACCTGGGGTCTGATCAGATGTGTTTTTTGTTTGCCAAGACCCCTGACCTTAGTTTCAAGATTTTTAGCACGGACCTCCACTTTAAGTGGATATTCTTCTTCAACAAAAACTTTGATACCGAATTGCTCACCTGGCTTATATTTCTCCAGCTCAGCATTCCTAATAGAATAGATAATTGATATCATATCATGCATACAATCTGAGAGATCGGCATGATAGTATTTTGTTGCTTTATCAGGCCAGCCTTTCGAAGCCTGCACTTTATGATTTTTCTGGTCGAAAGTGAATTTATCCCACCATACATATTTACCCTCCTGGATATGCCTCGAAAAGGAAAGGGGTAATAAAGTTTCTTTATCAATTACGCTTTCGTAGTGGTCATTGACTTTATAAAACCATTCGAATGCATTGATTGTCTTGCCATCGATGGAGATAAAATACCTGTCTCCGAGGTCTTTTACTTTGAACGTAGCCTCGCCTGCAGCAATCCAGATAAAATTGAGCTGATAGTAAAGTT
>JALYSC010000001.1:0-4232 GCA_030855005.1 Bacteroidota bacterium
ACATTAAAAAGGATGTTCGTAATGGTGTATGGAATATTGGTTATGTGAAAGATGTACGTGATTCCAAGTCGGTGACTATTCGTATTACACTTTCCACTTTGGAGCATGTGGCTTTGAGTGGAAGCGGTGAAATAAGCTCGACCAATACCTTTAAGGGTATCAATGAACTAAACATGGCAATGGCTGGGTTAGGTAAGATTAACCTGGACTATGAAGCCACAAAATCTGAGGTCAGCCTGAGTGGTTCCGGTGCAGTTGAATTGAAGGGATCAAGCCATATATTTGCAATAAACATGACCGGCTCAGGTGAAGTGAGTGCGGCAGAATTAAAATCTGATATCTGTGAAATTCATATCAGTGGATCTGGGGATGCTACAGTACACGTTAATGATCAATTGAGTAGTTTTATCTCAGGAAGTGGTGATGTGCAATATTCCGGAACTCCTACAGTCAATGCTAAAATTAGCGGCAGTGGTGAGGTATCTAAGATGAACTGATCGCTAATAGCGATTTTCGTACAGAACCATGTTGCTGAAGCAGATCAGCAGCCGATTGATAAGATAATGAAGTACGCTCCATGATCATGCGTACGCCGCGATCGATAAGTTTATGATTGGTCAATTGCATGTCCACCATCTTATTGTCTTCGATACGTCCGAGCCTGATCATGGTGGTTGTAGAAATCATATTTAAGATTAGCTTTTGTGCGGTCCCTGCCTTCATCCGGGTACTTCCCGTGATAAATTCAGGGCCGACGACGCAAATGATTGGATGATGAGAGTTAACAATCATCGGGGCGTCCGGATTGCATGTAATACATGCCGTCAGGATGCCTTTTTCTTTTGCAGCGCCAAGACCTCCGATGACATAAGGAGTGGTTCCCGAAGCGGCAATTCCGATCAATACATCAGATTGATTAATATTGAAAACTTGGAGATCTATCCATGCCTGATCAGGATCATCCTCTGCAAACTCCTGTGCGCGACGTATGCCAGCATCCCCCCCTGCAATTAAACCAATTACAGTATCGAAGGGAACACCAAAGGTGGGCGGACATTCTGAAGCATCCACTATCCCGAGCCGGCCACTGGTGCCGGCGCCGATATAAAATAATCGGCCACCATCGAGCATGCGTAGGACAATGTCATCTACCAGTTTTTCTATGGCAGGAATACACCCTTTTACCCGAAGTGATACTGACTCATCTTCATGATTGATGTGTGTCAGGATATCCCTGGTTGACATCTTTTCTATATGTCGGTAGAGGGAATCCTTTTCGGTAACACGATTCATAAAAGTGGTTGGTACCGGCTAAGCGGATCAGCAATATTCGTTGAAAGCAGCTTTCAGGTTTTCAGCAATCATCATAGCACTTCTACCTTCGATGTGGTGACGTTCGATAAAGTGAACGAGCTTGCCATCCTTGAATAAAGCGATCGATGGTGATGATGGAGGATATGGTAGCAGATATTCTCTTGCTTTTGAAGTGGCTTCCTGATCTACACCTGCGAAAACAGTGACAAGTTTCTCAGGTTGTTTTTCATTCTGAAGAGCCATTTTGACACCCGGACGAGCCATTGCTGCAGCGCAACCACAAACAGAGTTAACGACGAGCAGGGTAGTGCCGGTTTGATTTTCAAATACTGCTTCCACTTCTTGAGGAGTTTCGAGTGGTTCGAAACCAACGACCGTCAGGTCTTTAGACATTGGAGCTATTATTTCAGCTGGATACATATGATAATATATTATACTGGTTGAATTTGAACGATTTCGATTGGGGTAACAAAGGTAGTGAGGATTAAGTTTATTTAGCTTGTAGGGTTATTGGGTTAGGAGGTTATTAGGGTTAGCGGGTGTAAGGTTATCTTAAATAAAATTCACAGAGAATCTATATGAAGACGCGGATTAAAATCTGCTGTATATCCAGTCATGAGGAAGCGGCTTTGGCAACGGGTTATGGAGCTCATGCGCTTGGGTTGGTGGGACCAATGCCGAGTGGCCCCGGGCCAATTGAATTTTCCTTGATACGTGAGATTGCAGCTTCAGTGGCCCCGGGCATTTCTAGTTTTTTATTGACGGCAGAGACGAGTTACGACTGGATTCTGGATGTGTATCATAAAACCTATCCTCAGGTATTGCAACTGGTTGATGCAGTAGAAAATATGGATGTATATGTAAGATTGAAGGCAACTATTCCGCAGGTAAAACTTGTACAGGTCATTCATGTGACTAATGAAGAATCTTTAGAAGAAGCTATTCAGGTTGCTGAATATGTTGATTGTATTTTATTAGACAGTGGAAATCCGAAATTGAAAATCAAAGAACTCGGCGGTACAGGAAGAGTACATAATTGGGATATCAGTCAGAAGATTGTTGAGCAATGTGGAGTGCCTGTTTTTTTAGCAGGTGGGTTAAATCCGAAGAATGTCAGGGAGGCTATTGATCATGTTAATCCATACGGCGTGGATATTTGTTCCGGGTTGCGTAAGAATGGGAAGTTGGATGAAAGACTGGTTGAAGAGTTTGTCAAAGCAGTCAATTGATTTGGGATTTGGGATTTTTTGAGCGCCTGAGGCGCCATCACGCTTGGGCGTGAGATTTTGGATGAACTGCAACTATTCTGGTAGGTTGTAATTCTTTTCATGCCAGATAGGAGATACCAGACTTGTGGTGAGCTTGTCGAATCCATACCAGACTCTACATGCAGGAATTTAGAGATTTTATTTTGCATTATTGATAAAATTAACGCATTCCGTGAAGGAAGAATTTTATATGCCCATTTGGATTAAAACATTACTTGGCTTTGCGCTGGTGATGGGAGGTATCGTGTTTACATTTCTTGTATTTAGATTTATTCCGGTCAGAAAGGAAACGGGGTTTGATGGATTAAATTCATTGATGTTTGTATTCCTGGCGTTAGGGATCGCATTATTGTTATATATCGTCGGGCTCATTTTTGACAAGCGTCATCCGTATTCCATTTTTACATTCTGCTTCGGGTTGTTTTTAGGGGCGCTATTACTTATTCGCTTTATCCACCTGGGAATTTAGTGGAACCTTTGATAAAGACCATTTTTTCATAAATACTTGTATAGCCTCCGTAACGATTGCAGGTTGTTCTTCCTGTGGAAAATGACCTGCAGTGGGAATTTTCACCACTTTATTATTAGGAAAACCGGACATAAATTTTTCCAGATAATGAGGACCAATTATAGGATCTTTCATTCCCCACATGAAGAGGGTTGGTTGAGAATTTATATTATTTCGATTGATCCATAATGATTCGAACCACGATTGGTCATTGAGCAGGGATTTAACGAAGGCTAATGGAGCTTTCCTTTCTGAAATTTTATGAAAGGGTTTTACATACTGTCTCTTTAAAGCTTTTGAAAGCTTATTGTCACCAAAAGTAGATGGAAGGACAAAGCGTGGAGAAAAATTGAAGTACTTATAAAAAAAGGGTAGTAAGAGATTTTTCAGGATCTTTCTTAACCTTATGTATTCTGGATTTTCTTCGGCACTCCACAGCCACGAATTCAGAATAACGAACTGACGAATCCGATCAGGATGATTAAAAGCCATACTCATGCCAATAGAAACTCCAAAATCATGTGCGACCAGAGTAAGATCTTTTAGATTTTGTGCGATTACAAATTTTTCTAAAGTCTCACTATGATGTTGCGTTGAATAATCATATTCTGAAGGTTTATCTGATAATCCAAACCCAATCAGGTCTATTGCGATACACCTGTATTGCAATGAAAGTGATGCGAAGACTTTCCTAAAATCAAAACTCCATGAAGGGGTGCCATGTATGAAAAGAATAGTATCACCTTTCCCTTCGTCTATGTAATGCATTTTGTTTCCCTGGACTTGCCAGTACCTGGAGGTGAAGGGGTATTCAACTTTATCGAGCCAATCAGGTTGCATCTTTTTTTTGTAAAGATCTGCCCTGATGTTTACAAGGAAGTTGGTCTGCAACAAGTCTGTATAGATTAGAAGGATATCAGATCCGGATTGAATTGTACAGCTTGCTAAAGTTCGTAGCGTCCATACCCAGATAAGATGCAATATATTTATGCGGTACCAGATGAAGCAAATGTGGACTTCGTGAACAAAAGATTTTGTACCGTTCTTCCATCGTGAGTGAATGCAATTCAATATGCCGGTTAATCATACCTGCGAGGACGGCCTCGGTCATTTTTCTAAATAGTCTTTCCAATGGATGTGAC